>QHBY01000258.1 GCA_003244245.1 Pseudonocardiales bacterium | reverse complement strand
CAGCCGGATGGCGTGGTTGTTCAAGAGGCGAGCGCGCTCGACGGCGGCTTCGGGGGCTGCAGCGTCGGCGGCGCTCTGGTCGGGTTGTTGATCGAGTCGGCCGAGAAGGTGTTGGGTGAGTTGTACGGCCACCCGGAGAAGATGGATGTTATGCCTGGGTAACGCGTTTTCCACGATGCTCAGGTTCGTGGTGAGGGGAATGTGATCGAGTAGACCACCACCACTGCCGCTCAGTCCACGGTCGGCAGAGGTGGTGAGCAGGTTGGCTAGCCAGGCATGGCGTTCGGCAGCGCGGATGAGGACGGTCAGCATCCGCTGTGTCTGAGCTTCGCTGTTGTTGCCGACCACCGCGAACGGCAGCACTCGGTCTGGGGGCAGGTCGTGGTCGTGTTGTCTGCGCAGCACGCGGATGATGAGTTCCTCACCCAGCAGGTCGGGTTGCAGCGGGTGCAGGATGCTGCTGGTAGCTGTCTCGGTGGGTGGCGGGTAGAGGTCGCGGAGCCAGTAGGCGATCCTTTCCGCCTGCGGTGGCTCGATACCGAGCGCGGTCGTGACGAGTTGGCAAGCCTGTCGGTGGCTGGCGGCGCCGGTGAGAGTCGCGGCGGCGACCGCAGTCTCAACCATGTACCGGCCGGCTTCGCCGCTGGCGAGTTCCCCGAATGCTCTCACAGTGGTGTGGTGCAGATTGTTGGTGTCGCGGTAGAGCCAGTGGTGGTCTCGTTCCAGATCAAGGAACCGGTTGACCACGTTGGCAGGGTCGAGCCGGACCGCTGACCTCGTGCCTGGTCTGGAGTCGGGGAGCAGCGCGCAGACAGCCGCGATGTGCAGCATCAGAGCGGACCCGTATTCGGGCCGCTGCAGCGGCGGTCGTGGTGGATCGGCCCGAACGGTCAGACCGTGCTGGAGGGCGAACGCCGCTACCGGTGCCCGAAGTTGGCCCAGAATGAAATCATAGGCGTCCTGACGGTCATCGCCGGCCCCCACCAGCTCCGCGAGCGGCAGCGGGTCACCGGGGACCTCCACGGCGGCAGCGCGCAGGCCCGCCAGCACCCCGGTTGTGATGTCACCATCCCACCAGTCACCGGTGTGGCGGGCGATGAGCAGCAGCCGCCACCGAGGTGGCCCCTGGGTGCACAGCTGATCCACCAGGGTCCGCAAGTTCATCGCGCCGTATTCCGCGGCGTAATCCACGGCCAGCAGCAGCGGCCGTTGCGCCAGGGCCGCCATGGCCAACCCGGCGGACATCCCGTCACCGTTGCCGATACCCCGCAGTGGCACCGCAATCCATTGCTCGGTCGTGGTGAGCTGCTCACACAGGTGCCGGGCGAGGCGGGTCTTGCCCTGACCGGCCGGGCCGGTCATCAACATTGCGGCGCGCGCATCGTCGGTCGCGCACCAGGAATGGAGTTGGGCTAGTTCCGGTTCCCGGCCGAAGAAACGGGTGTGGCGGGCATCGGCCCGGATCAGCGTCGCCAACGACGGTGCCTGCGCCATCGCTGGCGTCGATGCCTGTCCGAGCATTTCCAGGCACTGCTGTGCGAACGCGTCACGCACGGCGGGAAATCGCTCGGCGAGATCCTGAACACGGCTGGCCAGCAGTGACCCGCCGACGGCGTACTGTCGTGTCTCATCGGCTGGGTAAGCCCGCACCACCCCCACCACCAGGTCCGTCTGTCCCGTGCCGGTGGCCAGCACGGGACCCCCACTGTGGCCCCCCGGGCCGTGCGGGACGCTCGCAGCCAGCTCATCGATTTGCAGCTGCAGACCATGAACACGGTGTTTCCGCAGCAACGCCGCCGAATCGACGACCTTCCCGGTGAACGCCAACCCCCCATCGCGGGCATCGCGGGGATACCCCTGCGTGCGAATAGGCTCTCCCGCAGTCACCGGAACACCCACCGGCACCGGTGACACTCGACCCAGCAACTCAGCCGCCGAGCCCCCCGAGTCATCACCCCGGGCCACCCGCCCGGGATCGACACCGAGCACCGCGACATCCAACGCGGCGTCCTCATCCACCACTCGCACCGGCAGATCCACGATGCCGAACTCATCGCCCGGCGCCGGCAGCCGCAACCACAGCAGATCCGTCCCGGTGGCATCCGAACTGCAATGCCGCGCGGTGAGCGCATGACCGCCCGCGACGACGAACGCCGTACGACGGGTGGCCCTCGGGTCGATGGAGCCGCCGCGCATCTCCGAGTCCAGCAGCAGCCGTCCTACCCCCTGGAGCATCGCTACCTCAACTCGGCCGGTTGAGAGTGACGACCACCTGCACCGACGCTTCCCCACCCGCAGTCACGATCGCTTCAATGACCTTACCCGCCCCTGCGGTCAGCTTCACCCCGAACGTCAACTGCACTGACGATGCCTGCAATCCCGCCGCCGTGGCCTGGGCAAGATCCGCCCCATCCATCCCGGCCAGTGCCTCCCGGACCACCGTACCCACTTGCTGCCCGACCAGCCGCGCCGCCGCATTCAGGGCGTCCTGCCCAACCTGGGTCACCCGCGCCGCTCGCCCGCGCCGCCACGAACTTCGATCCGTACCACTGGCGGGGGCGTAGTCGTCGTCAGCGTCCGGACCCTCGCCCAGGTCAGAATCCACCACCAGCTCGACGCCCACCCGGGCAGCACCTGCGGGTTCTTCGTCTGACATGCGCTCGCCCTCCCGGTAGATCAGCTCTCGCTGGTACATCAGTCCGGCACCCAGCCGCGTTACCGACATTGCCTCATGACGGCAAGCGCGCGGTGACTCGCGTGGTGCCGCCGTCCGATCCTGCTCGACTGAACACCCCACAAGTAGGGCTTGTACAGCTACCGCTTGTTGGCTCGCAGACACACTTGGCCGCGACGCTCCTCCCACCGCCCGGACAAGACCGGGCCCGCAGCCCCAGGGAGGTGCTCAGTCGTGACCACCGACGTCGAGCGCCCCCGGCTGCGCGAGCTGCGCACCGAACTCGGCTGGACACAGCAGGAGATGGCTGAGCGGATCGCGCACTTGGCATGGATGGAACGTCGCGACCGCGTCGGAGTCAACGCGGACATGGTGGCCAAGTGGGAACGCGGCGCGAAGGGCATCAGCCCGCGATACCGCGAGCTGCTGTGCCGCCTGTTCGGCGTGGCGCCTGATCAGCTCGGCCTGAAGAACACACCCGCCGCCGGAGCCACCCGGACCACCCGTTTCGATAATCAGTCCCTGGTGGCGATGCTGGACAACGCTGCTGGCCTGCTCGACCAGCTCGGCGCCGCCGGGACCGCGCTGGCCCCGCACCTGCTTCACGCGTGGCAAGACGCGGTCACCACCCGCCGCACCATGCTCGGACTGCTCGACCCCAGCGCCACCGACCCCGTCGGACACGCTTGTGCCACAACGGCCACCGTTGCCGACCTGGAGCAGCTCGCCGAGCGCTACCACGCCCTGTACGAGACCGCCGACCCCACAGCCCTGCTCACCTCGGTGGCCGCGCACGTCCGCCTCGCGCAGGACACGCTGCGTCAAGACCCGGCGGTCGGTGAGCGCCGTCGGCTGCTGCGCAACCTGGCCGAGGTCGCGATCCTCGCCGGCCGACTCTCCGCCGATGACCTCGGCAACGCCATCTCCGGCCGCGCCTACTACAGCCTCGCCCTCGACACCGCGCGTGAGGCGGCAGACGACCAGCTCACCGCCCTCGCCCACGGGCACGCCGCGCAACTCGCTGCCCACGAAGGCCTGACCACCGCCGCGCTGGATCACCTCACCGCAGCCAGCGACCACGCCCGGTCCACCCCGACCATTGCTTGTTGGCTGGCCACCACCGAGGCCACCATCCACGCCGACCGGGGCGACCAGCCGGCAGCGCGTGACGCACTTGACCGTGCGCACACCGCCCTCGAGCAATCCAGTGGACGACCCGCACCCGCGTCGTTTCGCTACTGCGCCACGGCGGAGCTGACCGCCGCGACCGGCCATGCCCTGCTCCGGGCCGGCGACGGCAACGGCGCACGCGAGACACTCACTGCGGCGCTCAACCAGCCTCGTCAGAACCCACGTCGGCAGCGAGTGCTGGTCTTGATCGATCTCGCCGCAGTTGAGCTGAACAGCGGGAACTTTCCCGAAGCGTGCTCCCACGCAACCCAGGCCGCCACTGTCCTGCACCAGCATGCCTATGCGGTCGGCGCCGCTCGCCTGCGCGCATTCCGCGCCGCTGCCCAACTACCCCTGCCCAGCCGAGCGCTCTGCGCCCTCGACGAGCACCTCACCCAGATCGCAGCCTGACCAGCAACCCAGCGGTGTCCGACCCGCCGCCCGGGCCCCGATCGGGGGATGGCTGTCAACCGGCGGCCAGCCGGTCAGAGATTCCATCGGTGCACCACGGTGCGTAGCACGGTGGTGGCGTCCCCGCCTATCCGCTCGGTGACCATCGGCCCACCCGGGACGATCAGGGAGTATTTGCGGGCCCGAGTGGCGGTGCACGCCTGGTCGAACCCGGCGAGGTAGAGGGTGTCCCGCCATTCCAGGGTCTCCAGCACTCCCCGCAACGGCCCGTCCGGGCCCGGTGCCACGCGCTCGAAGCGGAACCCGCTCTGTTTGGCTGCATCCAGCAGCCGCTTGGCGACCACCAGATCTTGACTGTCAGCGATCATCGCCATCACCTGCACCAGCGGCGATCCCGGCGGCGAGGCAACCCATGCACAGCACCGTCGGCGGTTCACCCAGCGTCAGATCCTCAACGTGTGTCCGGCCACCGCCCACCGGTTGCATGTGGTTTCCGGTGACCGTGAGCTTGACATCGGCCGGCGCCGACAATCGCAAGTGCTCCTCGGTGGTGCTACGGGCCACCGCGATCGTCGCATGCCCGCCCTGCTGGGGTCCGGCTGACCGCCGGGAGCCGCCTGAGCGCTCGACCGGCGGCCAGCCGGAAACTGGGGAACAGGTACCGCGAAGGTTGTCTCGCCCCGATCAGCCATCGACTGCGGATACCGGCTCATACCCCAGCCACTCCCCGAAAAGGTGGTACATCGCGGTCGCCGCATGCTCATCAAGCCGCAATATGCAGCAGTTCCCGACGTGCGGATTGAGCACGATGAACCCGCCCTCCTTGGTCACCAACAGATTGGTGAACCCCGCCGCGCCATGTGCCGTGCAGGTAGTCATGACCACCCGGCGGTTACTTTTCCGCGTCGGGCCAGTGACTGGATCAGTGCCGGGCATCGAACGTCGGGCACCGGGATCGCTCACCACCGCACCTGCCCTGGAAACTGCGCGCGGAGTTCGTTGAACTTGTTCACAAGCACGACTGACATGAGCTGATCAAACCGGCCTAGGCGCTCACCTGGAAGGTCCGCCAGCTAGTCCGTAGCAACGGCGCTCGCTAGTCCCCGTGATCGTCACGGGTTCTGTGGGTGGTGTCGAATCGAGAAAAAGGGTGCGCGAGACCCCGCAGACACGAACCCACCAAGGGCACGATGCCTCCGGCGGGCCTCCGCTCCAGGATGGTTTCGGGGACTGCCTGCGGGATGGCGGGGCAGGGTGGTAGCGGCGGGTGTCCCGTCGCGTCGGCGCCGGAGGCGTAGCAGGCCAGGGGCAGGGGTCCAGGTCGTTCATCGCGTGCGGTGCTCCACCTGGACCCCTGCCCCTGGCCTGCTTCGAGGCAAGCTCGCCGACGCGACGGGATACCCGCTTCCGCGCTCCCTGTTCACAATGAGGTCAACACCAGCGCCCGGTTTGCTGGGCAGGCCCGCCGTGTACGCGCAAGGTGACCACACATGCGCGCGCTGTGAGAAGTTTCCTTACTCGGGTCAAGTGCGGCCTTCGGCCGCCGCCGCTGGTCGCCGGGCCGGTCCTCGCTCCGCTGCGGGCGGCCGGCCCGGCGGCGGCGCACAACAGAAGGCCCGGCGACCCGAGAACTGAGATTCTCACGGTCGCCGGGCCTTCAAATGCGATCAGTTGCGCAGAACTGGCAGGCTCCGGCCAGTCATTCAGCCTGGTCGAGTGGGGTGATCAATGCGAGGTAGACGTGCTCAGCAGTCACCCGCTCGGCGCACGCCCCGTCGATCAGCGCATGGGCCAGCTCCTGGCCGCCAGCGGGATCGGACAGCCACCACGCCGCCGCGTCCACCAACGCCAACCGCTGCACCGCCGACAACCCGGCTTCCCGCTCGGCCAGTACCGCTACCGCCGCCAACCGCTGCCGACTCGGCACCGTGTAGTCGCCGCGAGGAAACCGCAACAGGGGCTCATCACCATCGCCGAGCACGGACGCCGCGAGCTCCAGGGTGCGGGACAGGTCCAACTCGTCGGGACTTGGCCTGCTCGCCCGGTTAAAGACGCCCGAGGCAGCCGACCACTCCTCCAACGCTCGCGCCACCGACCGGGCCCGCCACGGCGCCAACCGCAGCACCACCGACGGCGACTCCTGGCCGTCCAGCACGAGCGTGCCGCCGTCGAGCTCCACTACCTCACCATGATCTAGAGCCACCCGGAGTCGGTCCGGATCGAACTGCGTAGCCTCTGCCATCGGGTCGCCACCCTCCATCCCAGGGTTGGGGATCAAGGTCAGGGCGGGTGCTGCAACACCTGCCCTGACCGCCTACTCAGTGGGGGAGTCGGCACTATGGATCACACCGGCTCGACCAGCGCAAAACCAGGTCCCGCCGCTAGTCAGTCCGGCCGCTCCCTGACTGGTCCCCCGGCCATCGGGGACGGGCTGCTGTACAGCAGCGAAGTACAGCAACGATGCCGACTAGTACCGACCCAAAGTAGCCACCAGTGGCTCGTGACGAGCAGAAACACTCCCCATCAACCCCCATGCCCGCAGTTCGCATCGAGAAGGTCAGGGGTTCGATTCCCCTCAGCTCCACCACAGGGTTCGAATTGTGGCCCCTGACCAGGGGATTTGTGTTGGTAGTGCATGATGGTGACTCTACGTGTCGATCCTGAATGTGCCGGTCAGAAGCTGCTTTCCGATTGTAGTCCCCCAGGGTGTCTTGCGTATCCCGCTTTGGGGTTGGAGCTGCGGCATCGGTTCGTGATCGATGATGGGGCCGTTGGCGAGGCACAGGTGTGGAAGAGGGCCTGGTGCAGGTCGCCGACTGCACCGCGTTAGGGGGCTTGCTAGCCCTAGAACACGCTAGGCAAAGGGCCTACACCCACGATGCCGACGCCCTCCTGGGTGCTCAACCACCCCCGTTTGTCGGCTGTGTTCACCGTGCGCCGTTCATCGCGCGCCACACGGCATGCGCGGATCCTTGATCATTGGCGAGTGACCGGACTCCATATGGGGCGGGTGGCCCGGGCTGGGCGCGAGATGCTGGTCATGGTCGGGCAGGGGCCGGTCGGGGTGTTGGTGACAGGCGGCAGGGAGGTGGGCGCGGGTGCCTATGCTTCGGCGGTGCCTGTGTCGCGGAAACGGAAAAAGAAGTCTGGCAAATCTGGTCGGTCCGTCGGGCGGCCCCAAGTGGATCGGTGCGGATCTGGTGTTGCTGTGCGTGCGTGGGATCGCCATGAGCTAGCGGATGCGTGGCGGGGTATCGCCGCCTACCGGAACCAACTCGACGCACAGCGGGCGTCGCGGGCCGCTGCGATCGCGAGGGATCTGGTCGCGGAGCTCGTGAGGGTGGTGGCGGATCAGCCAGATATGATCATGGAAGACGCGTTGTGCGGACGGCTAGGAACGTTGTTGGGCGAGGCGGAGCAGGCGCCGGTGGATGAACGGGTGGGCCCGCATCACCTGACCGAGGCCATGGTGGCGGCGGCCGAGGCCGCGGTGATGGCGGCGTTGAAGGCGACCACCGGACAGGCGGACGCTTGGTGTGCGCCGTGGCGGGTGCTCACCGCGCTGGCGTGCGTTCTGCCGTATTCGCTCGGCGAGGTTGCGGGCGATGCGATCGTACGGTTGCGGGATACGGCGGTCGGGCAGGTGTTGCCGGCTGTGCCGCTGGGTCCAGTGGTGACCGGGCCGGTGCTGTGGACCTGTGACCGGTATGGCAGCCGGTTTGCCGTCGCTGCGCCGATCACCACGGCGGACCGGCCGGTGCGTTGGTATTTGTGGGATATCGATGCCTGCGGGCATCAGGCGTTTACCGTGCATAGTGGCTTCTACCCCACGCCGGAGGCGGCGTTGACCGCCTGGCAGGCCGGGGTAGGCCAGATCGCAGCGGCCGGCACCGTCTTAGCCCCGGTCCATGACCCGTGGCTCTTAGCTGACCTGATGCCTGCCGAGCAGGGATTGTTGCGTGCCGGTGGGGAAAGCGTCGAGCAGTTCGCTGAGTACCACCGCAGCAAGCGTTTAGGTGAGGTCGTCACGGAGGCAGTGCCCCGGCGGGGAACCCAACCAGGTGGTGGTTTGGATGCGGCCACCGCCGCGGTCGAATTCGCCACGTGGCTGCGCACCCACGAAGCTGACAAGCAGGAGCTACCGGAGGATGTGGACGAACTGGCCACGGAACTGGCCGACTCCTGGTGCATCAACGAAATCGACGCGGTGTATGCCACGTGTTCCCCGCACCGGGTCGCCCTGTGCGTGTTGCACATGCGCAACTTCTACCTCGACGGGTTCGCCGGCCAGCTGGTGGCCTTGCTACCCGAATGGACCCGATGGCTGGCCGCGCGCAACGCCGCCTTACCGGAGCTGGCCGACCGCTGCCTGCCCTACGCGCACGGCCAACCGCACCAGCAGGTCGGCCGGGACGACAGCGAGCCCGACTACCTCGCCCGTGTCATCGAATAGGCCTCTGCCGGACCACACGCGCTTCGGGATGACCAGCTGCCTGGATTTCCAAGTCGATCACCTGAAAAAATCCAAAGTGGATAACTTGTGACCCGGGCGGCCTGTGTCCTGCGAGTGAGCATGGACAGGCGGCCGCCATGGTGGACTCACCACATCCGGTCTCCGCACCGAGGCCGTCGACCGCGACGAGTACGGGCGGCTGACGCTGCTCCCATCGGATGGTGAGTGGGTCGAGGCCGTGGCGTGGGGGTGCTGACCAAAACGAGTGCGGCGTTGTGGTCGGCGGGCTGCCCCCGGCCCGAAGGCCGGCGGCGGGGGGTGCGGCTGGATGTTCGCGTGGCCGTACGACTTGATTCTGAGACGCTGTTGGCGTCTGTGGGGCAGGACGTGTCCGAGTCGGGGCGGGAGTGCCTTGTGAACGACGCGCGTGGGAGATCTTTGAAACCGAACCGCGGGAGCTTGGTTCCGCTCTGGCCGAAGTTCATCTGCGGCTGTGTGCCAGGTGCGTGACCCCGTGCCGCTCGAATTGGCTGCGCGGTTGGCGAAGCTGGTCGGGGCTGCTGACGGGGAGACCTATCTGGACGTGCCGGAGGGGTATGCCGACGTTCTGGGCGTGGAGGGACTGGCCGAGTTCGAGGCGCTACTTGACGGGGCGTCTCGATGATGGCGTGAGGACGGCCGCATTCCAGCGACCGTGATCCGCGTTCGGGCACAGCTACCGGGCGCGCTGTCGAAAGGAACCTGATCTTGTTCGTACCGGATTTCACTCGCAGCGACGTGCAAGCCGCCACGACGCCGGAAGCGCTGGCGCATGGTCAGGGACTCGCCATACACGTCGCGGACCTTGACTGGGACGAGTATTCGCTGTGGGGCCGGCTGCCGGGCCAGGGGATCGGAGTGGGGGAACTCCTGGTCCACCACGCGGATCGGCCGTTGACCGGCGAATGCCCGTGCCCGGACGGCCGTGCCGCGGCACTGTGCGCCCACATCGTGGCCCTGGCGTCGGCGTTCCTTGGCGACGACACTGAGCTCGCCGATCGTCTTGCCGCCCCGTCGCCCGGCGAGGTGGTGGCGCTTGCTCTGGAGTTGGCCGACCGTTCGGCGTGGGCACGCCAGGCGATCTGGTTGAGCTTGGACGCCCGAGGATCTCGATGAATCCCCGGAACCAAGCGAAGCTGCGGCGCGATATTGCCGCCGTCGGCAGTGCGGCGGTCGCCTAGCATGGGGTCTTGTTGGAATCTCCTGTCATGCCGCTGTGTGCGTGGTGAACGCCGGACATGTGAGTGTGGTCATCTGTTCTGG
>QHBY01000257.1 GCA_003244245.1 Pseudonocardiales bacterium | reverse complement strand
TTGCCGGGTGTCGCACGAGGCGATCTACCAGTGGGTGTACGCCCAGCCGGTGTCCACCCTGGCCAGGGAGCTGATCAGCCTGCGCACCGGGCGCACGGCCCGCCGGGGCGGTCGCCGTCCACCACCGGCGCCGCGGATCCGCCAGCCCCGCTACATCGACGAGCGGCCAGCCGAGGTCGAGGATCGCGCTGTGCCCGGGCACTGGGAGGGCGACCTGGTCATCGGCAAGAACGGCCGCTCCGCGGTGGCCACCCTGGTCGAGCGGACATCTCGGTTCCTGGTCCTGGCGCCGTTGACCGGGCGCGACTCGCTCACCGTCGGCGACGCTGTCATCGCCTCCACCGGCGGACTGCCCGCCGAGATCCGCCGGTCGCTGACCTGGGACTGCGGCACCGAGATGGCGCGCCACGCCGACATCACCGCGACCGGGCTGCCGGTGTTCTTCGCGCACCCGCACTCGCCGTGGGAGCGCGGCACTAACGAGAACATGAACCGCATCTTCCGTGAGTTCTTCCCCAAAGGTGTGGAAATCACCTCCGATCCCAACTATCTGGCGATGGTGGCTAGCGAAATCAATGGCCGACCCCGTAAGANNTTCCACTGGCTGAATCTGCCCTCTGTTGCCGCGACCTCGTTCGCCCGGTTTCTGTGGATCTTCACTATGCTCGGGCTCATCGTCGTGGTCGTAGTCATCGGTTTCTTGATCGGCATTGTCCGAGCACTCGAATCGATCGATCATGGTCTGTTCACGGCATCTAGTTCAGTGACCGAGCCACGGGTAATGTCCAGCCTCTACCCAACTACATCGGGACGATCAACTCTGCATTGACCGACATCGACACCGCCTTGAAGCCGATCCGTGGTCAGGTGGCCGACACCACTACGTCGTTGCAGTCGATCCGCAGTTCCGCACAGAGTGTTGACGCCTCGTTGACGGACACCTCCCAGTCGCTGATCAATACATCAGGATCGCTGGGGAACACCTCGGGAACGCTGGTCGGCGCCTCCCAGTCGGCGGGTGCTATCTCGACCTCGTTGGTTGACACCTCCAACGTGCTGTTGACCATCTTCGGTCTCGCCCAGTCGATCGACGACACGCTGGAGTCGGCGCAGAACGCGGACAGCCGAGGCACGGCCTTGATAACGCCGCAGGTCAATGCCGTCAACTTTACCTTACAAGGTGCTGAGAACGACCTAAGCACCATCAACCTTCAACTTCAAGAGACCAACCGTCACCTCACCAACATCTGCACGTCGCCCACGCTGTCCCTACTGCCGCCCCTCAGGTGCCGCCCGTAAAAGGTGACTGACGTGGCGCTTGAGTCAATGCGCAGCGCCTCGGTGGGCGCCGTGCCTATCCGCGACTGCCGGGTAGTGCCTGATGTGGGCGGCTGGGGGAATGACTGCTTGTGGTCCCCACACTGGCGCCGTCCCTGGGTCGCTGCTCGCTCGCTGACCTGACGGGTAGGTCCGCCCGTGAGGGGGTGCCTCACGAGCGGATTCGGTTCGTCCCCTGACATTCACCGAGGGCTGCACCGCCGGGTCGACCGGCGCGAACCAGGACCAACCCACGGTGCGATCAGCTCCTGTCGTCGATGGTCGGCCGGACAGCGCTGTCTGACTCGATTCGCCGGCGGCCAGCCGGTGTCTCCCGGTATGGCCGACCCCTTCCGGCTCCGCTGCGGGGGCCGGGACATCGGGGTTGAGGCGCTCGCTGCAGAGCTGGTGATAGATCGGCGTTTGGCTCACGCTGCGACACCGTAGGGGTCGGTCGGCGGGGGATGGCATCAACACGCTGTGTACAGATGGACCTGTTATGTGGACAGGACGTGGGGCGGTCGGCCACCTGCGCTCGGCGTGCACTCATCACATGTTGAGCATGTGCCGAGCCCGTCCGACCAAGGCTCGGGCGGCGGGGCTGATGGGGCCATCGCTTCGCCAGGCGAAGGCGAGACGCCCACGCAATTCGGGCTGGATGATCGTGAGCGGGTGCAGGTCTCTTCGCGCCTTGGCGACGGACGCTGGCACGATCGCGACGCCCAGTCCCCGTGCGGCGAGCTGCGCGAGCACCAGGGGGCTACTGGCTTCGAAGGCGATGTGCGGGGCGAAACCGGCGGTGGCGCAGGCATCGTCGAGGTGCGACCGGATACCGGTGCCCGCAGGGAGACTGATCAGCGGCCGATCGCGCAGGGCGTTGAGCGGGATCGTCGACCGCTTCGTTAGGCCGAGCTTGCTGTAA
>QHBY01000256.1 GCA_003244245.1 Pseudonocardiales bacterium | reverse complement strand
GACCTGCGCGAGGTGCCGCTCGTGGCGGCGGTCGATCCCGAGCACCTCGCCTCGGCGGCAACGCTGGGAGGCGCACACGAGCTGCTCGTGCGCCCGTTCGCGCCCGAGGAGCTCGCCGCGCGCGTCAAGCGGGTACGCCGGCGGGCAGAAGGCTCGGGGGAAGGTGACGTGGTGCGCGTCGGGTCGCTCGAGCTCAACGTCGCGACCTACCAGGTGGCGATCGCCGGCGAGCCCGTGAGCTTCGCCTACATGGAGTACGAGCTGCTGAAGTTCCTGGTGACGCACCCGGGCCGGGCGTTCTCACGCGAGTCGCTGCTGTCGGCGGTGTGGGGCTATGACTACTACGGCGGGGCGCGCACGGTCGACGTGCACGTGCGCCGCGTTCGCGCGAAGCTCGGCCACGAGCACGCAGCACGGATCAAGACGGTGCGCAGCGTCGGCTACCGGTTCGAGNNGGGACCGGCGCGCGCGGCAGCCGCGACCTCACCTTCGACGAAGCCCGCGATGCGATGGCCGCGCTGCTGGCAGGTGAGACCAGCGAGGCGCAGGCCGGCGCGTTCCTGATCGCGATGCGCCTCAAGGGCGAGGCCCCCGGCGAGCTGGCGGGCTTCGCCAAGGCGGTGCGCCACGCCTCCGCCCCGCTCGAGGCCGATGTCGGCGGACGCCCGGTGGTGGCCTGCTGCGGCGGCTACGATGGCGTCGCCTCGGCACCGCACCTGTCCGTGGCCGCGGCCGCGACGGCCGCGGCGTGCGGGGCCGCCATCGTCATGCACTGCGGCTCGACGCTGGGACCCAAGCGCGGCGTTACCCAGGCCGACGTGCTCGCCGGGCTGGGAGGCCCGGCGACTCCCTCGGCCGAGCAGTCCGCGAGCATGCTCGAGCGCGCCGGCGCCACGCTCGTCTATGCGCCCGCGGTCATGCCATGGTGGCAGCGACTGCGGCGCATCCGCGACGACATCGGCGTTCGCAGCCCCCTCCACGCCGCCGAGCGGCTGCAGGCCTTCTTCGGCGCCAGGCGCTTCGTGATCGGCTTCACCCACAGCCCCTACTCCGGGCGCATCCTCGGCGCCCTCGACCAGTTGGGGGCCGCGCGCGCCGTCGCCGTGCGGGGGATCGAAGGATCTGATGTCGTGCGCCCTGGGCGCCCTACCGCGTTCGCAGCCGAGGGGCCGCTCGAGCTGCCGGAGGAGCTCGGGCAGCGCCTCCCATCGGAGGGTGGAGCGGAGGCCTCGGCGACGGCCACGAGGGCGGTGGTGGCGGGCGAGCTCAACGGGGCGGTCGAGCAGGCCGTCGCGCTCAGCGCCGGCCTCCGCCTCTACGCCGCCGGCCTGTGCGAGGACCCGCGCGCCGGGCTGCAGCGCGGCCGTGCGGCGCTCCGCGACGGTAGCGCGGCGGCCGCGCTGGAGGCCATGGTCGGCTGACGGCGGGCTGGGGGTCACCGAACCGCAATCCCCAGGTCACAGTCTCGACACAACGCCCTCACGAGGCGGAAACGGGCCTCTCCTAGGTTTGCCGCCAAGCGACTAGGGAGGTCAGATCACGTGAGTGCGGGCACGCAGGCGAGCACGGCGAAGGGGCTGCCTAGCAGGGGTCGCTGGATCGACCGCTGGGAGCCCGAGGACGACGAGTTCTGGGAGAGCACCGGCAAGCGCATCGCGCGCAAGAACCTCGTTTTCTCGATCTTCGCGGAGCACATCGGCTTCAGCATCTGGGTGCTGTGGACGATCGTCGTGATCAACCTCGGCAACATCGGCATCACGCTCTCGCTGTCCGAGCAGTTCTGGCTCGTCGCGATGCCGAACCTGATCGGCTCGACGCTGCGGATTCCCTACACGTTCGCCGTGCCGAGGTTTGGCGGGCGCGCCTGGACCGCGATCAGCGCGTCGCTGCTCTTGATCCCCACGCTGCTGCTCGCGACCGTCGTCCCGAGCGGCTGGCTGGCCGGGCAAAGCCACGACACCCAGTTCTGGGTCCTGCTGGCGTGCGCCGCGACGGCCGGCTTCGGCGGCGGCAACTTCTCCTCCTCGATGGCGAACATCTCCTTCTTCTACCCCGAGGGGCGCAAGGGCTTCGCACTCGGGCTCAACGCCGCCGGCGGCAACCTCGGCGTGGCGGTCGCGCAGCTGCTCGTGCCGCTCGTGATCATCGTAGGCGTGCCGGCCGCGGCGGTGACGCTGCCCAAGCACGGGGTGCACCTGGCCTACGCCGGCCTGATGTGGGTGCCGCTGATCGTGATCGCCGCGGCGGGCGCCTGGCTCTACATGGACAGCCTCACTCAGGCGAAGTCGGACGCCAAGTCCTACGCCGCTTCGCTGCGCCATGGCCAGACCTGGGTCATGTCGATCCTCTACATCGGCACCTTCGGCTCGTTCATCGGCTACTCGTTCGCGCTGCCGCTAGTGATCAAGAACACCTTCCCGGAGTTCCTCGCCGGCCACCCGTTCATCGCCACCTACCTCGCCGGGCTCGGATTCGTGGGAGCGCTGATCGGGTCCGTCTCGC
This sequence comes from Pseudonocardiales bacterium, assembly GCA_003244245.1. Taxonomy (GTDB): domain Bacteria; phylum Actinomycetota; class Actinomycetes; order Mycobacteriales; family Pseudonocardiaceae. Next base: position 349 of record QHBY01000256.1, on the reverse strand, counting down.
GACCCTTCGGCGGCTGGCTGTCCGACCGCGTCGGCGGCGCCAAGGTGACGCTCGCCGTGTTCCTCGGCATGGTCGTGTTCACGGGGACGGCGATCGTCGGGGTCAGCGAGCGCAGCTTCGCGCTCTTCTTCGGCTCATTCATGGGGATATTCCTGCTCGCGGGGATGGGCAACGGCTCCACCTACCGGATGATCCCGTCCATCTTCGCCTCGCTCGGCCGCAAGGAGGCGAGCGAGAAGGGGCTCGACGTCAAGCACACGCTCGTGGCCTTCAAGCGCCGAGCGGCCGCCGTGATCGGGATCGCAGGGGCGATCGGCGCCTTTGGCGGCTTCCTGATCCAGGTGGTCCT
>QHBY01000255.1 GCA_003244245.1 Pseudonocardiales bacterium | reverse complement strand
CGGACAGTTACAGCAAGCTCGGATTAAACGCAGCGCGACCAAACAAATCATGCCCTCGCCGGGCGGGCAGTCTCCGGGATGGCCGGCCACCAGCGCGGGCGGGACTGGGACCAGGTGTGGACAGGGGTGTGGCATCCCGTAGACCTCCCAGGGCTACCACCCGACGCCCCGGGGGCAGAGCTACACGAGGCCGTCGTCGGTCGCGTCGAGGGCTGCACCCGGGTCGCCGCGCGGTCGGACAACGCCTGTCGACGGGATGCCACACGACCCCCAGCGTGCAAGATCTGTGCGTGGTCGTAAGGCATGCGCCTCCCACCTCTCGTGATCATTTGGACACTTTTCGGTCACTAAACCGCTCCGAATATCCCAAGACGACCACAGACGACGAGCGTTTGCAGTCGCGAAAGCCACAAGTAATCGACGCTATCCACGAACAACGACGACAGCGGTCCGAGAATCCTTGGGTTCTGGGTTCGACTCCCAGGCGGCACAGAAGATACCCAGCACCTTCGCCGTCGGCCGACCAAGATCTGTGAGTGTCGTTGCGGTGCTCCTGGATGGAGGACCGCCAGGCTTGGTGTCGGTGACCCAGCGTGACTCTCTCAAGATCTGGCCGCTGCGGCGTGCCTTGGGCCTGACCTGTCCGCTGTGGTTGCCGGCACCGGCCTGGCCCACCAGTTGGCCTGATCTCAAGCCTGTCCGCCGATGGCGTGACCCGTCACAGATGTGCCGCTCGGTGATCCCATCCAGGCCGGTGCCGACGTTGACCCGACGCCCAGGAAGGACACCAGGCCAGTGCCCATGTTGGCAGAATTCGTCGATGCCGTGGTGGGGGTGGACACCCATCGCGACACTCATGAGGTGGAGATCGCTTCCCCGACCGGGACACCGATCGCCACCGTCACCATCACCATCACCATCAGCAACGACAGCTCGGGCTTTACCGACCTGCTTGCCTGGATCTTCCAGCACACACCCGGTCCCCGGGTGGCCGTGTCGATCGAGGGGACCCGCAGCTACGGTGCCGGTCTGGCTCGCGCAGTCACCGCCGCCGGCCTGCTCGTCATCGAGTGCGAGCAACCCCACCGCAAGGCGCGCCGTGGCAAGGGAAAATCCGACCCGATCGATGCCCACCTCGCCGTCCTGACCGCGCTGCGCCTCGATGCCGATCGGTTGCCCACCCCCCGCGCTGACGGGGACCGCGAAGCAGTGAGGATCCTGCTTGCCACCCGCAACGAGCTCACCACCACCAGCACCGGGCAGACCAACCGACTACCGGCGCTACTGCTCAGCGGCGACGACACCGACCGCCACACAGCCCGAGGCACGCTCACCGAGACCACCCTGGCCAGCCTGGCCCGGCGCCGGTCCCCGCGCGAGGCCAGCCGCGAACAGGCCGTGCGGCACGCCGAGATCCGGCGACTCGCTCTCGCGTTGCGCGAGGCCGGCCGCGCGCTCAAGGCCAACCGCACGCAGCTGCAGACCATCGTGGACGAGCTGGCACCCGGCCTGACCGACCAGCCCGGCATCGGACCGGTCAGCGCAGCCCAGGTGATCGTCAGCTTCTCTCACCCCGGGCGGTGCCGAAAACGAGGGGGCCTTCGCCACCCTGGCCGGCACCAGCCCACTACCAGCCAGCAGCGGCCGCACCATCCGGCACCGACTCAACCGCGGCGGCGACCGGGCCCTCAACCGCGCCATCCACACCATCGCCACCACCAGGATGCGCCACTGCCCCAAGACCCGCGCCTACCTCGCGCGGCGCACCGCACAAGGCAAAACCCCCCGCGAAATCCGGCGCTGCCTCAAGCGCTACATCGCCCGCCAGCTCTACCGCACCCTCACCACCGCGATGACCCCCACCACCCAAGCCTGAGGGCTGGGCTCCACCCTGAGCGCGGCGGCCTGAGGATATGCCCAGGTGCCCTCACCAGCCCAGGCCAGTGGGGGCCTGCGGGGGTGCCGCGCGTCTGTGCAGGGCAGGCCCCCGCCTGCCCGCAACCCTGCCCACAGGGGCCGTAGAGGCTCACAGGTCCAGGGTGCCGCGCAGGCGGCATCGCGGCAGCGACGCCGAAGGCGCCCTTGACCTGGGAGGGACGGCCCCGCAAGCTACGCGGCGCCCCCGCAGGCCCCCACGGAACCAACACCAGAACGGAAACACCCCAGACGCCACTTGACAACACATAGAAGCGTCAGGCCGTGCACAGGCCGTGTGAGGGTGCAGGACCGCGACAACCAACGACAACCAACCGGTGGTGTTGCCGCTGCTCTCGGGCCCGTACAGCGCGTTACGGCTGGTCAGCACGAACGCATGACACACTTACGACGTCTGATCACGGTCAGGCGCCGAAGGAACGCTCTACGACGACGCGGGCTCTGCGGGTGATCCGGCGGTACTCGTCGACGACCTGGCCGGGATCGTTATCGGCGGACCGCCCCAGTGCCCTGGCCACGGCAGTCAATTCGCGGCCGGACGTGGGCAGTTGATCGACCTGCTTGCCTCGCACCAGGGTGAGAACGTTGCGGGTCTTGGTGACCAGCTTCCAGGCAGCCAGGAGGACCTCGGCATCGGCGCCAGCGAGCAGTCCGGCGTCTGCCGCGGCCCGCAGGGCCATCGTGGTGGATGTGGTGCGGAGCGCCACGATGTCGTGAGCATGCTGCAGCTGCAGCAGCTGGATGGTCCACTCCACATCGGCCAGGCCGCCACGGCCGAGCTTGGTATGGGTCGTGGGGTCCGCGCCGCGGGGTAGCCGCTCCGAGTCGACTCTGGCCTTGATCCGCCGGATCTCGGTGGCTTGGCTCGCACTCAATCCGCCCGCGGGGTAGCGCACCGGGTCGATCATCGAGACGAACCGCTCCCCCAGCTCCACGTCGCCGGCCACTGGGTTGGCCCGCAGCAACGCCTGCGCCTCCCAGCTCTGGGCCCACTGGGTGTAGTAGGACTGGTACGACGACAGCGTGCGCACGACCGGCCCGGAGCGCCCCTCCGGACGTAGCCCGGTGTCGATCACCAGAGGTGGGTCCTGGCTGGGTGAGCCAAGCAGCTTGCGCACCGACTCGGCGACTGAAGAGGCGAACCGCACCGCGTCGGTCTCAGAGGCTTTGCCGGCCTTCATCGTCCGCGGCTCGCAGACGAACAGCACGTCTGCGTCGGAGTTGTAGCCCAGCTCCGCGCCGCCGAGCCGACCCATCGCGATCACCGCGATCCGGGCCGGCTCGGCCTGGCGGCGTTCGATCTCAGCGCGCAGCGCGACATCGAGCACCGCGGCCAGCACCGCGGACCACACCGAAGACAGCGCAAGGCACACCGCGTCGACGTCTAGTAGTCCGAGCAGGTCGGCGCAAGCAATCCGGAACAGCTCGTGACGGCGCAGCGCCCTGGCGGCCGCCACCGCAGCACCGAGATCGCGGTGACGGCATGCTGTGGAGCGCAGCGACGTCGCCACCTCCGCCGGGTCGCGGCCTGCCATCTCCTCCGGATCGGCCAGTAGCTGTAGCGCCTCCGGCGCCCGCACTAGCAGATCGGCCACCATCCGCGAGGTGCCGAGCAGGGCCATCAGACGCTGCGCCACGGCCCCCTCGTCGCGCAGTAACCGCAGGTACCACGGGGTGTCGTCGAGCGCCTCGGAGACCCGACGGTAGGCGGCTAGTCCACGATCGGGGTCCGGAGTGTCGGCGAGGAACTCCAGCAGGACGGGCAGCAGCGCCGACTGGATCGCCGCGCGCCGGGACACCCCGTCGGTGAGTGCTCGCAGATGCCCCAGCGCACCCTGTGGCGAGGCGTAACCCAGTGCCGCCAGCCGCGCCTTCGCCGAGGACTCGGTCAACCGGTAGGCCTCTGTGGGCACCTTTGCCACGGCCTCCAGCAAGGGCCGGTAGAACAGTTTCTGGTGCAGCCGGCGGGCCCGGTGCGACTGCCGGGTGTGCTCGATTCGCAGCACCTCGAGAGCATCGTGGCGACCGTCGGGCCGCATCCCCGCGGCGCGGGCCAGCCAGCGCCACGCCGCGGTGTCATCGTCGGCCGGGAGCAGGTGGGTGCGGCGCAGCTTCTGCAGCTGCAACCGGTGCTCCAGCAGGCGCAGGAACCGGTAGGAGGCTGCCAGGTTCGCCGCGTCGTCGCGACCGACGTACCCGCCTTCGCCCAGCGCGGCCAACGCCGCCACGGTCGGCGCGACCCGCAATGACTCGTCGGTGCGGCCGTGCACCAACTGCATCAGCTGCACGGCGAACTCCACATCGCGCAGGCCGCCGTGGCCCAGCTTGAGCTCCCGGTCCGCCAGCTCGACGGGCACATAAGCGGCGACCCGGCGGCGCATGGCCTGAACCTCGGACACGAAGTTCTCCCGGTCCGCCGCGGTCCACACCATGGGTCCGACGGCCTCCAGATAGCGCCCGCCGAGCTCGGCGTCACCAGCGACCGGGCGCGCCTTGAGCAGCGCCTGAAATTCCCAGGTCTTGGCCCACCGGCGGTAGTAGGCCAGGTGCCCTTGCAGCGTCCGCACCAACGCACCGGCTTTGCCCTCCGGGCGCAGCGCCGCGTCTACCTCGAAGCACACCGACGCCACCCGCATCGTCGCCGACGCCAGCCTGGTGGCAGCAGCCAGCTCATCCTCGGAATCACCCACGAAGATCACGTCAACGTCCGAGACGTAATTAAGTTCGGCCCCGCCGCACTTGCCCATCCCGATCACTGCGAGCCGGGGTGGTTGCTCGCCTGGAGTCACCTCCGCCACCCCGACTGCCAGGGCTGCGCGCAGCACCCCGGCCGCGAGATCGGCGAGCGCCGCCGAGACCTGTTCGAAGGGTGCCACCGGCAATTCCGGCTCCACCACGGCAGCGAGGTCAGCGGCGGCGAGCTCGGTGATCAGGTCACGGTAGGTCAGCCGCAACGCTCGCTGGGCCGTGACTCCTGTCAGCGTCGCCCGGTTTGCTGCCGCGCTGTCTGGAGACGTGGTGTCCGCGCCGACCGCGACGAGCAGCCGCTGCGCCGCCTGCTCCGCCCAGCCCGGGCTGATCACCTCTGGAGAGGCCAGCGCATGCCAGCGCTGCGGGTTGGCGACCAGATGATCCCCCAGCGCGGTCGACGACCCCAGCACCCCGAGCAACCGTCCACGCACCCCACGGTCCCGGCGCATCAAGCCGTCGAGCTCGACCCAGCCGTCCCCGATGGCATGGCCAAGCCGGGCCAGGCTGCGCAACGCCAGGTTCGGATCTGGCGCTCGGGACAACGCCCACAGGGTGTCCTCGGCATCTCGGCGGACCTGACCGTTATGCCACCAACCCAGCTGCGTCAGAGTCTCGGCGGCGCCGCCATCAGTAATCCCCAGCCGCGCCAGGGAAACAGATGCGGTCCGCCTGCCTTCGGTCACCACGGCGCTCCAGACGCTAATGGCCCAGCAGCGGCAGAGCTAAACGGTCCCCTGCTGGGGCCAGCTCGCCTGCGGCCAACGCGACGAACCGGGCTGCTAGCGGCTGCCATGCCTCCGCGATGTCGGCGTGCACCCGCTCCAGATGCTCAGGATCGAGCTGCCGCACCGGAAAGACATCAGCGGTGTCACGGAGAGCCCAGGACAGCACCCTGGCGGGCGAAGTCTCGATATGGAACTGGAGGCCGTAACCAGCAGTGCCGACTCGGAACGCCTGGTTTGCATGCCGTGGAGAAGAAGCCAGCAGGGTGGCGCCCGGGGGCAGCCGGTGAATCTCATCGTGGTGGAACTGGATGACGTCGGGGGTCAGCGGCAGCGGCCCGAACAGCGGGTCGTGCGTGGCGGCGTCGCGCTTGGCGATCAGTAGCGTGCCGGCCTCGGGACCGTCGACGGCCCGCCGGACTGCGCCACCGGTGGCCGCCGCCAGCAGCTGACCACCAAGGCAGACACCGAGCACTGGCAGCCGGTGGGCGATCGCGTCGGCGAGCAACCACCGCAGCCCGGCCAACCACGGATGATCGGCATCGTCGTGCGCGCCCATCTCACCACCCATGCAGACCACGCCGTCGACACCATCGAGGCTCTCGGGAATACCGTCGGCCGCTGGGCGACATCCCATGAGATGCGCCCCGGCGTCGGTCAGCCAGTCCCCCAGCCGCTCCGGCGGGTCGACTTCGGAGGGCTGCAACACGAGCAGGCGGGTCGTCACCTCCGCCAGGCTAGCCGCGGTCTGGCGACAGAATGCAGAAACCTTCCCTGATCGAATCCGATCGGATCCCGATCTCTCTGCGCAGCAGCTCTGACTCTCCCGAAGCTCAGCGTCGGGGAGCTGGCGTGAAGGTGATCTCTACAGCATCGTGCATCGGACGGAAGCCGATCCTCGGATAGATCGCGTTGCTGATCTGGTTCGCCAGGTCCGTGTGCAGCACCACGTGCTCGCGAGCGCCTGCTGTGCCCAGCCTGCGGCTGCCGCCGTGACCGCACTGCCGTAGCCATGCCCGCGGTACTGCGGCGGTGTGTACACCGGTCCAATCGGCCAGGACACCGTCGCGGTGCACGCTGAGCAACACCGGTGGACCCTCGTCGCTTTGGGGTACTCGTGCCAGCAGTGCGAGCACCGTGAGCACGACGGTGTGGCGGATCGGATCAGCCTCCAGCAGCGGCCGGGTGAGGGCGGTGAACTCGGCGGTGTCGTGGTGCAGCCGGACGTCCATCAGAGCGACGTCCACTAGACCGAGCTTGCTGTAACTG
>QHBY01000254.1 GCA_003244245.1 Pseudonocardiales bacterium | reverse complement strand
CGGCCACATCGAGCAGGTCGGTGCAGCGACGACGCGCCAGTTCGGTGAACCGAGCCGACACCTGCTCGTCCTCGGCGCGCAGCAGCCGGGGTCCGCGTTGCGCCACGGTCACCTCGGCGCCGAACGCGCCGAAGACGTGGCCCAGCTCGGCGGCGATGAAGCCACCGCCGATCACGAACAGCGAGGTAGGCACCTCATCAATCCGCATGATCGTGTCCGAGGTGTGGAACGCGACAGTGTCCAGCCCGGGAATACCCGGCACCACCGGCCGTGCCCCCACAGCCCACCACGATCTGCTTGCCGGTCAGCTGCTCACCGGCAACCTCAAGCACCCGCGGGGCGACGAACCGCGCCGACACGGTGCTGGCTGTCCATTGTGGAGAACGTGTCAGCACGCCGCGAGTCCGAAGCCGGTGAGTGCCGGAAGGCGCTATCGTCAATGCGCATGGCCTCGTCGTTTGGCCCGGTCGCCAAATCCGGGGTGGACGCGACTGCGTGTACCAGCGCGAGGGTCCCGTCTGGGTCGATCGAGTAACTCGAGATGGTGCCGCTGCTCAGCGTGGGCGACGGCCGTGGGGCCAACGGTAATGGCAAAGATCTACATCTGATTTCAGCTGCCGTCCCCTTGGGGCTGGCGTGCCGGTTGTTCACCCGACCATCAGCTCGGCGAGGTGCGCCAGCCCCGAGACTGTGCTTTCGGGCGCGGTGAAGTAGGCCGGGTACGAACCGCCGGCACGGTTCACCCAAGCGGTGCGCAGCCCGGCGCGGGCGGCGCCGTCGATGTCCCATGGGTGGACGGCGACCAGCATCATGTCCGACGCTTCGGCACCGCACTGCGAGGCCGCGTACTGGTAGGCAGCCCGGACAAGCTTCCACGCCCCGGCGTCCTCGACGGACAGCAGCAGCTCGAACGCGTCGTTGATCCCAGCCCCGGCCAACAGGGCCTCCGCTGTCCGCGCGGACCCGTTGGTCAAGGTGACCAGGCGCAGACGGGCGCGCTGCAAGGCCCGGACGCAGTCAGCGACGTCGGGGTGCAACGACAGGGAGGTGAAGCCAGACATGACGTGTTCAACGGCTGCGTCCACGTCACGATCCAGCGGCACGTCGGTTAGGACCGTGCGTAGCGCGCCGTCGGCGAGCGTGGCAAAGTTGTCCCCAGCGCCGGCGGCGGTCAACGCGAACCCGTCGCGCAGTAGCGAGGCGAACCAGAGCTTGGCCAAGTGCTCCGGCGCTCCGAGATCCATGAACCGCTCCGCCAACGGGGCCATGTCAGACAGGGTCTCGTTGACGTCGAACACGACGACAAGTGGCCGTTTGATCATGCTGTCGTCCTCCTTCACCTGCCTCAACCATCGCGCAGAACAACCTCGACGTCTCCGGGTACTGTGCACCCAACCTGCACGCCCACGTCGCCGCCTCAGTACCCAACCTGCGACATCTGGAGTACTTCCACGACCACGCCCGCATCGAGGGCATGCTCTTCGACGGTGCGCTCGATCCACGCAGCGGCGTGCTGTGCCCCGACCGCCAACGTCACGGAGTGGGATTGGCCTTCCAAGCATGCCGACGCCGAACAGCTCCGCATCGCCTGATACGCAACCAGCAGGCCACTCCTTGCGGCGGCCGCCCGCCTGTTCGACCCGACACGCCAGGGAGGCACCCGTGAATGGGCCGTCCTCCTCGGTGCCGGCCGAGCCGTCTGTGCGCGACCTGCGGCCGGGGGACCGCTTCCCGGACCTCGCGCTGCCCGACGGCGACGGTCACCCGCGCACGCTGTCCGAGCTGGCTGGCGGTGACCCGCTGCTGCTGCACACCTACCGCGGTTGGTGGTGCCCGAAGGAGCGCGCGTTCCTGCGCACCTTGACCGGTTGGCAGGGCGAGCTGGAGGTGGCCTACACCCGCCTGGTGTCGGTGAGCGTCGACCCGCCGGCGGTCGTCGCGGCGTTCCGGGCCGGTCTGGACGCGAGGTGGCCGTTTCTGTCCGACGCCGACCGCACCGCGCTGCCCCGGCTGGGGCTGCTTGAGGTGGAGGACACTGTCCACACGCCTTACCTGCCCACGCTGTGGCTGCTGCGACCCGACCTGATCGTCCACCGCTGGTGGAACGGCTACTGGTACTGGGGGCGCCCGACGCTGCCGGAGCTGCACGTCGAGCTGCGGGCGCTGGGTGCGGATCTTCGCCCCGACTGGGATCCGCCGCGCCCGGACGCGCGGTGAACGCCTGGTTGGCGCTCGCCGACGCGCCGCTGGCAGCGATGCACGCTTGCGCGGGTGCACAAGTGCTGTCGGCGTGGCCCGACACCGACCGGCGACCGCACCCGCTGGCCCGGCGGTTGGACCCGCGGGTGCTCGACCCGAGCGGACCGCCGGCGCAGGTCAGCCTCCTGTGGCTGGACCTCGAGCACCTGCCCCTGTTCGACGACCCCGCCGTCGTGCAGGCGCGCCGGGCGGCACTGCACCTTCCCGCCCCCCGCGCGGTATCGAGCCTCACCGTAGACAGCACCCACTTCGCCGGCTCGCTGTGGGTGGGCGACAACGCGGCCGGCGTAGGCATGGACCCCTTCCGGTTGGTGGGACCCGTCCGGGTGCTCTCCGTCGGCGCCGGCCTGCTTGGCCGTGCGGTCACGCTCGTGGGACCCGCCCTTGAACGCTATGGCGGCGCGCCCTGGCCGTCTGGCTCCTTCTGACGCAGCACCGCGGCGACGCAAGACTGGAGGCGCGGGATCGGTGCATCAGGGTGAACAAGGACCAGGTGGGTGGCCCCGCCCGGACGCCAACCCGGTGGCTTACGGTCACACCGGTGTCCACTGATCGCCACTCGCAGGGCGCCGAGCGTCCGCTGCGCGTGCTGGTAGACGGCACGCCACTGCTCGGGCAGCGCAGCGGGATCGGTCGCTACACCGTCGCGCTGCTGCGGGAGCTGGCCGCCCGATCCGACGTGGACGTCACAGTCACCGCGTTCGCTGCTCGCGGCCAGGTCACGCTGCGCGGTGCGGTGCCCGGCGGGGTGGCCGTGCGGGGCGCGCCGGTCCCGGCCAGGGCGCTGCGGGCGTTGTGGCGATGCGTGAACTGGCCCCCCACCGAACTGCTTGCCGGCGACGCCGATGTGCTGCACGCCACGAACTTCGTACTGCCGCCGTCGAAGCGCGCCCGGGGTGTCGTCACCGTGCACGACCTGGCGTTCCTGGACCACCCGGACTTCCTGTCCCCGCCTCAGCGCGACCTGACCGACCTCGTCAAGCGCTCCGTGGCCCGTGCGGCGATCGTCTGCACCCCGAGCGACGCGGTGGCCCAACAGGTGGCCCGCCGGCTCGGCGTCCCCGTAGACCGGATCGTGGTCACCCCGCTGGGGGTGGATCGCTCCTGGCTGGACGCCGCACCGCCCACCGAAGCGCTCCGCGCCAGGCTGGCTTGCCACCGCAGTACCTGCTGTTCGTCGGGGCGGCACAGCCGCGAAAGGGTCTCGACGTGCTGCTTGAGGCGCACCGATCACAACCCGATCTCGCGCCGCTGGTGCTCGCGGGGCCGCCAGGCTGGGGCCCGACGCTGACAACCTCGTCCAGGGTGCATACCGTGGGCTACCTCGACGAGGCTGACCTGCGATGCGTGGTCGCCGGCGCCACGGCAGTGGTGTTGCCGTCGCGCGATGAGGGTTTCGGCTTGCCGGTACTGGAAGCGATGGCGGCGGGACACCGGTGGTGTGCTCCGATCTGCCGGCACTGCGAGAGATCGCCGGGGGCCTCGCCATCCTCGTTCCGCCGGGGGACCCCACCGCCCTGGCCTTGACGCTGGTCAGCGTGAACGGCGCTGCCTCCGGCCGGCGCGGCCGCCCGACGCGCGCACGCGTCCCGGTACAGCTGGCGAGCCTGTGCGCAGGCGACCGTCCGGGCGTACCGGAAAGCCCACGGCTGACCCGGGGCACAGGGAAAATCTCACAGGATTCCAGTGACGGACACTGCGACCACCCGTGATGGACACACCAAGATAGGTTTCACCCACAGGGAGTAACGGTTAAGCGTTACCAAGCCGTTATGATTCCCCTCTGGGGTCGCACACAGCTACGAAAAGCGCGAGAGAGGACCGTTTCGCCCCCTCGATTGCCGGGGACCGTCACATTCAGCTACGTCAAACGTTGGCGCACGCCTGCGCCAACGCGATGGCGCGCGCCTTCGTACAGGAGGGGGAGGGGGAGGACGATGCTCACTCGCCGAACTCAGATCGGGGCCATGATAGCGGCTCTGAGCGCAGCAACTGTAGCAGTCACGGTCAGCGCATCAGTGGCGGGGGTGGCGCAGACTGCGCCGTTGGGTGGGGCGAGCCCGGTCGCCGTGCTGACCGGTGCCCAGTCCATCAACGCGACCGAGGCGCGGTACCAGGTCAAGGGCACCGATCTCGGGATCATGTGGACTGACGAGCGAGGCCAGATCCTGGCCGCCTTCGGCGACACCTTCGGGCCCGGATGGGCCGGTATCAGCAGCGGATTCGCCAACCCCACCACTATCGATTGGCGCTCGAACACGCTGGCCCGCAGCACGGACCGGAATCCGGCCAACGGCATGTCGTTCAACAACTACGTCACCGACCGTCCGGGCCACGCCAAGGAGCTGCTGCCGTCGCTGAAAAAGGACGGCGTCGAGATGACCAAGATCCCGACTGGCGGCATCAACGTCAGCGGCCGCAACTACCTGGCTTACATGTCCATCCGCAGCTTCACCCAACCCGGGCAATGGCTCACCAACCGCAGTGGCATCGCTTACTCCGACGACGGTGGCCAGACCTGGAAGGACGCCTCCAGCTCGCACCGGCCGAACACTACGGGCTTCGACGATCAATTTCAGATGATCGCCTTCGCCCAGCGGGACGGTTTCGTCTACGCCTACGGCACGCCCAACGGCCGTTTCGGTGACGCCCACGTCGCCCGAGTGCCCGAGCAGCAGCTGCTCGACCAGTCCGCCTACGAGTACTGGACCGGGAAAACCTGGCAGCGGGGCAGCAGTGAAACCGCGACCCCTATCGTCGATGGGCCCGTGGGGGAGCTGTCGGTCCGCTATGACCAGACTCTCAAGAGCTGGGAGATGATGTACCTCGACCAGTCGCGCAAGGAGATCGTGGTCCGGCTGGCGCCGCAACCGGCTGGACCGTGGAGCGTGGCGATTCCAGTCGCCACATCGCGCGAATACCCGGACCTCTACGGCGGATTTCTGGACCCGGACTCCAAGGGCTCGGACCTTTATTTCACGATGACCCAGTACGGCAGCTACAACGTCATGATGATGCACGCCAAACTGCCGGCCAGCGCAGTCCGCAACGCACTGAAATAACCCCAGTCGCGCCGCTTGGGCATGTGCCGTGAACGACGCTCAGCGCGTCAGCTGGCAAGCGCGCCGGCGGCGACGGCGGCGTGTAGTGCGGCTCGCCAGTGGCGTAGCTCGGGTAGGCCGGCGGCTACCCATCCGGCGGTGTCCAGGACCGAGTTCGCTGGGCGCGGGGCGGGGCGGGGGTAGTCGGCGGTGCTGCACGGCCGCACCCGGTCCGGATCGGCACCGGCCTCGGCGAACACCGCCCTGGCCAGCCCGAACCAGGTCGTGATGCCGGCGTTGGCACAGTGCAGCACACCAGTCGGCACCCGGTCCGCGGCCAGCGCGAGTGCGATCAGGCCGTCAGCAAGGTCCGCCGTCCACGTCGGGTTGCCGTGCTGGTCGTCGACCACCCGGACGGGGTCACCCCCACGTGCCATCCGCGCCATGGTGCGGACGAAGTTGCCGCCATGGGCGCCGTAGAGCCACGCGGTCCGCACCACATGCGCGAACGCACCAGAAGACAGCACCGCCCGCTCCCCCGCGAGCTTGGTTCGGCCGTACACGGTCCGCGGCGCCGTGCGGCCGTCCACCTGATTGGGCCCCGCGCTGTCGCCGGCGAAGACGTAGTCGGTCGAGACCTGCACCAGATGCGCGTGATGCGCGGCGCAGGCCAAGGCCAGGTTCGCGGGACCCTGCGCATTGACGGCGTGGGCTCGCGCGGCACCCTCACGCTCGGCGGCGTCCACCGCCGTGTAGGCCGCTGCGTTGATCACCACCAGCCTGCTGCCGCGCCCAGCCAACGACATCGCGCTAGACACCGCTGCAGGATCGGTGATGTCGAGTTCCGCCGAGCCCGCCGCGCGGACCCGGGTGATCCCGGCGCGGACAGCCGCGGCCGCCACGTCTCGACCGAGCTGTCCCCCACCACCAGTGACCAGTAGCGACAGGTTCATGTCAGCTTCAACGGCTCCCACCAGTCCCGGTGCTCGGCATACCAGCGCACCGTCTCGGCCAGCCCGCGGGTGAAGTCGACCTCGGGGACGTAGCCGAGTTCGGTGCGGATCTTCGTCCAGTCCACCGAGTACCGGCGGTCATGGGCTTTGCGATCGGCCACCGGCTGGACTTGGGACCAGTCCGCGTCCAGGGCATCGAGCAGCAGGGCGGTGAGCTCGGTGTTGGTCAACTCGGTGCCACCGCCGATGTTGTAGATCTCCCCCGCCCGACCGCTGTCCAGCACCAGCGCGATGCCCCGGCAATGGTCGTCGACGTGCAGCCAGTCACGCACATTGAGCCCATCGCCGTACAGCGGCACCGCCAGCCCGTCGAGCAGGTTGGTGACGAACAGCGGGATGACCTTTTCCGGGTACTGGTAGGGCCCGTAGTTGTTCGAGCAGCGGGTGATCCGCACGTCCATGCCGTGGGTGCGGGCGTACGCCCGGGCAAGCAGATCGCCACCCGCCTTCGACGCCGAGTAGGGCGAATTCGGCTCCAGCGGGTGGTTCTCGGACCACGAACCCGACTCGATCGACCCGTAGACCTCGTCGGTCGAGACGTGCACGAACCGCGACACACCGGCCACCAGCGCGGCCTGCAGCAGCACCTGGGTGCCGACCACATTGGTCACCACGAACGGGTCGGCACCGATGATCGAGCGGTCCACATGGGACTCCGCGGCGAAGTGCACGACCACATCGATGCCGACCATCAGATCGGCGACCAGCGGCCCTTCGGTAATGTCACCCTTGACGAAGTGCAGCGCCGGATCGGTCGCGACCGGCGCGAGGTTCGCCTCATTACCGGCGTAGGTCAGCTTGTCCAGCACCACCACCTCAGCGCCGGACAGCGTTGGCTCCGCACCCTGTAGGACCCGACGCACGAACGTCGACCCGATGAACCCGGCACCGCCGGTGACCAGCAACCGCATCCGCGCACCCTCCACTGCCGTCTCAAACCCCTGGTCGGCCGGAGGCGACCAACGGCGGTCGAGTGTGCCACGGCAACCTGACCAGGGGCTCACACGTCTGGACTAGTCAGTACTGCCGCCACACCAGTCGCAGGACGCAGGGGGGCATCCGTGGACGACAGGCCAGCTCGGTCGGGGGGCGCCGACCGGTCGGGTCGGCGGCGCAGGCCAGTCGGCGGTCGACCGCCCCGGCGACGCCGCCACCATGGCTTGCAGCTCGCCAAGCTGGCGCTCGCGATGGTCTCGATGCTGGTGCTCGGCCTCACCGGATACGGGTGGGCGACATTCCAGACCCTCCACCAGGGCTTGAGCACCACGAACGTGATCGGTTGGGCCCTCCCGGACAAAGCCACCGACATCCTGCTGGTCGGTCTGGACAGCAGGACCGACGCCCACGACAACCCGCTGGCCCGCGACGTGCTGGCCCAGCTGCGCGCCGGTGACAACGAGGGCGAGCTCACCGACACCATGATCCTGGTGCGGATCCCGAATGACGGCCAGCACGCGGTAGCGATCTCACTGCCCCGGGACCTGTACGTGGAGCTGCCCGACGGGTATGGCAAGCACAAGCTCAACTCCGCCTTCGCCCGCGCGCGCAACGCCACCGCCCAGCGGTTCGTCGCGCAAGGCGCCGATCCGGCGACGGTGCGTACCGAGTCGGTCGCCGCTGGCCGAAAGGTGCTGCTACAGGCTGTCAAGGACCTGACCGGCGTCGGTATCGACCACTACGCGGAGATCAACCTGCTCGGCTTCTCGCTACTCACCGATGCCGTCGGTGGAGTTCAGGTATGCCTGAAGGCACCGGTTCACGACAGGTTCTCCGGCGCGAACTTCCCCGCGGGCCAGCAGCTGATCTCAGGACCGGATGCGTTGGCGTTCGTCCGGCAACGCCACGGACTGCCCCGCGGTGACCTGGACCGCATCGTGCGCCAGCAGGCGTACATGGCCTCGCTGGCGCGCAAGGTGCTGACCGCGGGGACGCTGGCCAACCCCAGCCGGATCAATCAGCTGATCAATGCGACGCAGCAGTCGCTGGTGCTCGACGAGGGCTTCGACGTGCTCGACTTCGCCACTCGGATTCAGGGCCTCGCCGCCGGCAACGTGGTTTTCCTGACCGTCCCGGTACTGGGCGACGGCAACAGCGAGTCCGACGGCGCGGTGCTCGACGTCGATCCGGAGGCTGTGCGCGCGTTCGTCGGGCAGGCGATCGACGCCCCTTCCACGACTGATACCAAGCCTGACTCCCCGTCCGAGCCGACGCTCACAGTCGACGTGTTCAATGCCTCGGCCGTGCGCGGACTCGCCAAATCGGTCTCTGATCAGCTGACCGGGCAAGGATTCCTGCCGGGAACGGTCGGCAACCGCCCTACCCGACCCACCACTGTCGTGCGCTACCCGACCGGCGGGCAGGACGCCGCCCGCACGGTGGCCGCCGCGTTGGGCGGCGTGCCGGTCGAGGAGGACTCCCATCTGGTGACCGGCACCGTGCAGATCTACCTCGGCAAGGACTACGCGAGGCAGGGCAAACCGCGAGTCGCGGGTGCGCTGCCGCGGCGGCTGCCGACTCCGGCCGCGAGCGACGTCGCACGGCCGATCGCCGATATCGCTGGCGCCGATAGCACCACGATCGCAGCGGCGCCAGCGTCAACGCCGCCGGCGCCGCCACCGCGACCGTCGATGGTGGGCGGAAAGGTGCCGTGCGTCTCCTGAGCCGCCGCCTGGCACGCAATCGGGCCGAAGTTAAGCTATCGAACCGATGACCATCACCGATCAGGTGCTCGGCCCGCTGCTGCGCGCGGACCCGGCCAGACCGCGCATCACCCACTACGACGACGCCACCGGCAGCCGGATCGAGCTGTCCGGCGCCACCCTGACCAACTGGGCGGCCAAGACCGCGAACTGGTTACGCGACGAGCTCGACGTCCAACCCGGCGACACCGTCGCGGTGTTGCTACCACCGCACTGGCAGACCGCCGGGGTGCTGCTGGGCGCCTGGTGGTGCGGCGCGACAGTCACCGCGTCGGCCGCTGGCGCGCAGGTAGCGCTATGCGGGCTCGAACGAATCAGCGAGGCCACCGGCGCCGACGAGGTGGCCGCGGTCGGGCTGGATGCGCTGGGCGCGGGAATCCCGGTGCTGCCGCCCGGGGTCCGGGACTACGCCAGCGAGGTCCGGGTGCACGGCGACACGTTCGCATCCGGCGGCTCCGGCCAGGACGTCGAGACGATCATCGCCGCTGCCAGGGCCCGAGCCACAGCGCTGGGCCTGGCAGCTGGTGATCGTCTGCTGTGCACCACGAGCTGGGACCTGACGGTGCCGGGTGAGGTGCTCTTGGCGGTGCTGGCCGCCGATGCTTCCCTGGTGCAGTGCACCGGTGCCGACCCCGCCGCGCTGACGGACCGCTGCACCGCCGAGCGAATCACCACCACCCTCAGTTAACCGGGCCGACACCGGCATTTCGGCGCGAGCCACTCGGTGCCCCGCGATACCCTGTGGGCGGGCAGCGATCGGGAGATTCGGCGGGAAATCATGCGGCGTGTATTGATGTTATTTGTCGTGGCGTTTTTGCTTGCCGCGTGCTCAGGGAGCTCCCCGGGACCGTCCGGCGCTGGGGTTGCGCCACGCCCGCAGGCACAGGTCAACACCTTGCCGGGCGACAAGGCCTCGAACGTCAGCCCCACGCTGCCCGTCTCGGTGCGAGTCATCGGCGGCGTCTTGAATCAGGTGGCGCTGACCAACCCGGATGGCCGAGCGATCGCCGGCGCCCTGAGCACAGACCGGCAGAACTGGATCAGCTCGGAGGCACTGGGCTACAGCAAGACCTACACCTGGCACGGCAGCGCGGCCGGCCCCGACCGGCTGTCCGTGCCCGTGGCCGGCTCGTTCACCACCGTCAAGCCGAAGCGGCAACTCCACGCCACCCTGAACATTGGCGACGGCGACACCGTCGGCGTCGCCGCCCCGATCATCCTGCAGTTCGACCACCACGTGTCGGACAAGGCCGCCGCGGAGCGAGCACTGCAGGTGCAGGCTTCCGTGCCCGCCGAGGGATCGTGGGCCTGGCTGCCCGACGACAACGGCGGCTCCCGGGCGCACTACCGGCCCCAGGACTACTGGCAGCCCGACACCAAGGTCAGCGTCACCGCCAAGCTCTACGGCGTCGCCCTGGGCGACGGTTCCTACGGCAAGGAAGACATCAGCACGAGGTTCAAGATCGGTCGCTCGCAGATCGTCAGGGCCGACGTCAACAGCCACCACATGGTGGTGATCCGAGACGGCCAGGAGGTGATGAACTTCCCGGCCAGCTACGGGCTGAGCTCCGACCCGAATCGCAACACCACCAGCGGCATCCATGTGGTGATGAACAAGGCCCAGACCGTGCTGATGTCCAACCGGGCCTATGGATACGTCAACATACCCGAGCACTGGGCGGTGCGGATCTCCAATAACGGGGAGTTCATCCACGCCAACCCGGAGACCACCGGCGTGCAGGGGTCCTCCAACGTCACCCACGGTTGTGTCAACCTGTCCACCGCGAACGCTCAGGAGTACTTCGGCACCGCGATCTTCGGGGACCCGGTCGAGGTCACCAACAGCCCGACCCCGCTGAGCGGGGCCGACGGTGACATCTACGACTGGACCGTGCCGTGGGAGAGCTGGCTGGCGATGTCCGCCCTGCACTCCTGACGCTAGCAAGTCTGACCGCGATCGGCGACGTCCGCCGAACTGCGCAAAACGGCGCAAAATACGTCGGATTGAAGCCGCTACGCGCACGCCTCATAACGCACAGTTTCAGATAACGGGATGCGTAACGCGATCTCGGTACGCCGCGATGAATCTAAACAAGGACCGCGCCAAGAGGTGGATCATGAGGGCAAGAACGGGCTCGCTGGCCAGTCGAACCGCGGCATCCCCAGCCCCGAGTGCAGTGACAATCAGTGCCCGTCCCGTCACGCGGCCACACCACAATTGAACAGGCGATAGACCCGGGCGTGTTCGAACAACAAGGCGGAGGCTGAGATGGGCAACTACATAGTTAACGGCGAGGTTGTCGACGTGCGTGGGGAGCAGCCGACCGCGGCCGACCTCAAGCGCCAAGCCAACAGCGTGCTGTCTGATTGGGTGATGGCAAGCATGCCCAATGGTCAGATCGTCAAGCTCGAGGACCACAAGCCGCTGCCGGTCAATGCGGTCGACTACTCAGTGGTAACGCCTTTCACTTACGGCTGATGGTCAGGTCGGGGACAATGTCGTCGATAACGAACGATCTCGAAACGCGGCGCAGGCTCAGCCGGCTCAAAACCGAGGTGCTATTGCTCTCGCGACGGTTCGGTGACGCCCGCTTCGACACGGAGAGCGGCACCTGGTTCTACATCGAACGTTTTCCGATCGCTTCCGGATGGAACAAATCCCATATCGAAGTCCTCATCGATATCCCGTACGGCACCCCCGGCTATCCGTCGGTATCGCCAGAATGGTTCTGGACGGACCACGATCTCCGGACCAACGATGGACAGCCACTCAACCACTTCTTCACGCGGGGCCCGGGCAGTGACCGCGAACATCACGACCATGGCTGGGGGCACTTCTGCGTGCACGTTATCGGGTGGCGACCAGCGGGTGGCGCAGACTTGCTTCGTGGGCACAGCCTGATAACTTATCTCGATCTGATCGCGGCGATCTTTCGCGATCGACGCACTTTGAGCGGAGCGAAATGATGACGCGAGAAGTGGACGATATTGTCTTGAGTTCCGTCCTCTGGTCGCAGCTCCGCGAGCATCTTCTCTCTGCCAATGCCGAACGAGGACGATCGGGTTGCAATGAGCAGATGGCGTTTATCCTCGCGGCACCCAATGCGTCAGGCAGCAGGACACGTCTGGTAGGTCATGAGCTACTGCACGCTCAGCGGACGGACTTAGATCATCAGTCACCGTCGGCAATTGGCCCAAACGGTCAGTTCGTCGCCACCGCATTGACTCGTTGCCGGCAGGAGGGCTGGAGTCTCATCGAGGTGCACTCGCACCCCTTTGACTTCACGCCTGGCACTACGTTTAGCAGCATCGACTGGTCCAACGACCGGGTAAAAATGCCCAAACTCGCTTCAATGCTACCCGAGCCGTTTTACCACGCCACGATGGTCGTCGGACAGAACAGCCTTGATGCCCATTATTATCAGCGGGTAAGCAAGGCGATCCGGTCGGTGAAGCAAGTAACCATCGTCGGTAGCGAATCCGATAATTCACCAGTTTTACGCTACTTCCCATCATCCAGTTCTGCGGCCGCGTCACTGCCCCCGCACGTTACGCTCCCGAGCGACGTGCGTCACAGCCGCCAGCTGCCCCTGCTTGGCGTCGCCACGCAGGAGGCCCTCTCAAAAGCACGGGTGGCTGTCGTCGGCCTTGGCGGTCTTGGCTCGTTCGTTGCCTTGGAACTTGCCTACCTCGGCGTCGGCCACCTGACTCTGATTGATCCGGACCGCATCGAACTGAGCAATCTGAACCGCCTCATCGGGGCTGGCCCAGATGACGTCGGGCGGCACAAGGTCGACGTCTTCCGGCAAGTTATCGAGCGCCTGGCACCTGGGGTCGCGGTAACAGCCGTGGCGGCGCCACTTCTCGACTGCATCGCCCTCAACCACGCAAAAGCAGCAGACTTGCTGCTCGGCTGCGTCGACACCCACGGCGCTCGACTGTCGTTGAACCACCTGTCCATTCGTTATCTTATACCGCTGATCGATGCAGGTACCGGCGCCAGACTCGGGACCGACAGCCTTGATGCGAGACTTGGCGGGCAAGTCCAGGTCGTTGCACCGGGAGTCGGTTGCCTCGAGTGTCGTGGCTTCATCCATGCCCAGCGGGCGGCCTATGACCTAGCGCCACCGGAGATACAGGAGTACGAACGCGCCCGCGGCTACGGCACCGAGGAGGACAGACCCTCTGTCATATTCCTCAATGGTGTTGTAGCATCAATGCAGGTTGCGGAAACCGCGCGAACTCTGGCCGCCGCGTCAGGCCCCACGGACGTCGCACCGAAGCTAGTCGTTTACGATGCCAAGACTCAGCGGACGTTCCCAGCGACCG
This sequence comes from Pseudonocardiales bacterium, assembly GCA_003244245.1. Taxonomy (GTDB): domain Bacteria; phylum Actinomycetota; class Actinomycetes; order Mycobacteriales; family Pseudonocardiaceae. The sequence goes on along the minus strand of QHBY01000254.1, from coordinate 1,318 downwards.
TCAGTTACTCACCCGAGTGTGCAACGTGCGGCACTCACGGGGTTGTCGGCCTCGCTGATCTAGCACCTTTGCAAGCTGCTTTTCAAGCTGCGCCGACGGCGGGGCCTGCTTTTGCACGAGCGTCACTGAGCTAGCCGGAGCGGACCATGCCGGATCCAATTCCGAGAAATAGAAGCGCTCGCGGCCGCCGGCGGCGGTCGAGGCAATGGCTTTGGCGAGGTCAACCACGCCCGAGAGCGCGGGAAGACGCTGAGCAGGCCGGGCCAGTTGCCCAAATGCAATGCACACCCGAGCTGCCAGAAATCTTTACGAACCAACCACCGCGTCGGCCCCAGCAAAACGCCACGCAGGCCACCCCACCGCCGGCGCCACCACCTGCCCGTGCGCTACTGCCTGCACCTATACATAGGCCTGAGCCCGTACCTCTGCCCGCGCTCATGCCTTTGCCTGCGCCCGACCTGCACGACATCGGTCCAGGGCAACCACTGAGACGGCCCCGGAACAACGCCGGACGGCTCGAACCGGCACCGCCGCCACCGCGCTCGCTCGACAGGCAGGTGGTCGGTCCAGGCCAAGCACGTCGGCGCACCCGGCGAAACGCTAGGCAACCTGGGCGACCGCCGCAGCCTCATCGTACTGATGTCATAGTCGGTGTATTAGTCTCCGCAGCTGCACTTGTCGTGGGGATCGTCGTGTTCCCGCTTCTCCCATCGGGTACCTCCGACGCCTCGACGCCGCCTCCGCCAGCGAGTGTCCCCGCGGGTACCCCGGTCGCAGGTATCGGTGATCCTGGTCCGGTAGGCGGCCAGCTCGCGGTCGAGCCGAGCGTACCGGCAAATGTCGATCGCGCTCCAACACGCGGAGGAGTAGCCCTGCTCAGTGATCAGACACCGGTGCATCGTGCTGCGGTCCCAGTGCCTGCGCAGCCGGCGCCAGCACCACAAGTTGCCGTACCAAGCCAGCCCAGCCGGAGTAGCGATGTAGTCGCCGCGCAACCAGCCAATCCCCCGCCGGTCCGGCAGATTCCCAGCGTTCCGGTGGTACATAGGCGCTCGGGCGCAGGTGGTCCGTCAACCCCACCAACCGGCGTGCCGTCAACTCCGCCACCCGGTGGAACCGACGGCACGCCAACCGGCTCGTCAACCCCGACAACCGGCGGCACGCCAACCGGCGGCACGCCAACCGGCGGCACGCCAACCGGAAGCAGCGGAACCGGCGGTAGCCATCAAAGTGGCGGCGGCATCGGTGGCCAGCCGGGTGGCGGTCGCGGCGGCTTCGGCGGTGGTGGCGGTGGCGGTGGCGGTAATGGTGGCGGTAA
>QHBY01000253.1:10284-11792 GCA_003244245.1 Pseudonocardiales bacterium | reverse complement strand
ACACTCAACGTGAGAACGCCGTTCGCTGCGTAGTCAAATATTCGATCTGTTTGAACGCAATGTATACGAGCTGTTACTCATGGTGCATCCGATACGCCGTTCGAGTGGAGCGTCTCGATTTACGAAACGTTTGCCATTTCGTAACGATCAATTAATGCAGGCTAAAAAACCACCGGTCGAGCGGGACCGATGACGAAGTCTTCCAGCATGTGATCAGTGCCAGCACTGCTTGGCTGAAGATCACACCACGACGGATGTTCCGTCGTTCGGTCCACCGGGGGCCAGGCTTCTACTAGGAGGAATTGATGTCTGACACACTGACCTTTGCCGAGATCGACGATCAGCACGTGGAGCTGCTGCCGCCCCGTACCGTCATGTCAATGTTTACGTTCACCGGCGGCCGCAATGGCGGCAACGGCGGGATCGGCGGCAACGGCGGCAATGGAACCGGCGGTGTGGGTGTGAACCTGCTCAACGTCAACGTCTTAGGTCATCAGAACAACTTGGCCGGCAACGGGTTCGGCGGTGACGGTGGCAACGCCAACGGTGGTCATGGCGGCCACCACCACAGCGCGCACAGTGCCAGTCCTCCCTGTGGCTGTCCCACCACTGCCCCCAGCGACAGTGGTGGTAATGGCGGCAACGGCGGGATCGGCGGCGACGGCGGCAACGGAACCGGCGGCGTTGGCGTCAACGCCCTGAACGTCAACGTCCTAGGCAACCAGAACAACTTGGCTGGCAACGGGTTCGGCGGAAACGGCGGCAGCGCCAACGGCGGCAACGGCGGCAACGGCTGAGCCAAGCCGGAGCTGTTTGGACAATCCTGTCATCGCCTGATGGGCATTTGGTAGGAAGGGGCGGCCGATCGCGGTCGCCCCTTCCGCGGGTTTGCTCCTATCGGGGAGATGATGTTTGAGTTGGGGAGGGGTCATCGATACACAGCGTGTGATGGTTAATTCTGGTGTAGACGTTGTGCCGCGGTTGGCTGCGGGTGTCGAGCTGATCGGGGAATATCAGGGATCCGGTTTCCGGGAGCCTCGCTACATCGTGCGTCGAGCTGACGGACAGGTCATCCAACTGCCCCGATTGTTGTATCTACTGGCAGCCAGTCTGGATGGTCGGCGGCACCAGGAGCAGGTGGCCGATGTGCTCAGCGCCGAGTTCGGCAAGATTGTACAGGCCGAACAGGTGGCGTATCTGATCGACAACCGGTTGCGCCCGGCGGGGATTGTGGTGGCCGACCCACAGGGTGTCGACACCGACGTGCCGGTAAAGCCGGCGGTGAAGCCGGATCCGTTGTTGGCGTTAAAGTTCCGGGTCGGGGTGGTGCCGGAGCGGGTGGTGTGGCGCATTGCCGGGCTCTTCGGCCCGATGTTCTGGCCCCCGGTGATCCTGGCCATGCTGGCCGGGTTCATCGGCCTAGACGTGCTGATTGTGGCCCAGGGCGGTTTAGGGCAGATCGTGCCAAGCGCTTTGGCGTTGATCTACCAGCCGACATTGACCCTGCT
>QHBY01000253.1:0-10223 GCA_003244245.1 Pseudonocardiales bacterium | reverse complement strand
GGTTTCGGTCTGTATCTGGTGTGGCCGGCGCTGTACAGCACGGTCACCGACTCCTACCGGCTGGGACGGGTCGGGCGGTTACGCACCGACCTGGGAGGCGTGTACTTCAACGCGGTTTTCATCACCGGAGTGAGCACCGCCTACCTGGACACCAAGGCACCGTGGCTGCTGGTGGCCATCGTCGCACTGCATATAGAGACCGCCACCCAGTTCCTGCCGATGATCCGGCTGGATGGCTACTACATCCTTAGTGACCTGATTGGGGTTCCCGATCTGTTCAGCCGGATGGGCCCGGTGCTGACCAGTATGATTCCCGGCCGGCCGACCCATCCCCGGGTGCGCGAACTCAAACCCTGGGTTCGTCGAACGATCACCCTGTGGGTGCTCATCGTGGTGCCCTACCTGTTGTACTGGCTAGTCGGCATTTTGATCGTGGTGCCCCGGGTGCTGCCCGTGGTGTGGCACCGGCTGGTCTCGTTGAGCCAGGCGATGAGCGCAGCAGCGACAGCCGGCCACGCAGCCGAGGCCGCCCTGGGTGTCGTGCAGATCATTTTACTGCTACTACCGTGGGTGGGATCCCTACTGCTGCTATGCATGATGGCGCATCGACCAGTCCGGGCAATGCTGACCCGCTGGGTTCCGGCCCTATCGCATGCGGGGCGATCGTAATGCGGCCGATCACGCAGCCTCGTGCGGTGCAGCGGACCATGTGGCTGGGGCGGCCGGTGGTGATCCTGGCCGCGGTAGGCCTGCTGGCAGGTTGCCTGGGCACGTCGGCCACCGGAGTCCCCGGCACGGGCGTCAACGGCTTTCCCGGTACCAACAGTAGGAGTGGAAACGGCTATGGCGGCAACGGCGGCGACGCAGATGGCGGCAGTGGTACCCCAGGTAACAGCGGCACCGGAGGTAACGGCGGAAACGGCTATGGCGGGTGGGGCGGCAACGGCTATGGAGGCAACGGTGCGCCGGGTGCTGCCTGGCCGCCCGGAGGCAGTTACTCCAACAGCGACTCGGTAGTTGGCTCCGGTCACCTGACTAGCCGGTTGATCACGCTGTCCGGGGTCACGTCGGTGTTGACCGGGGCCAGTTTTATCGTGCATCTGACCGTGGGTGAGCCCGAGCAAGCGACGATACGAATGGATGACAACCTTGCCGATCGGGTCGACGCCACAGTGACCGATGGAACACTACGTCTGGGACTTAAACCGGGCAGCAACGTCCGCAACGCCACACTATCCGCCGAGATCACCGTGAACCACCTCGACCGGCTGGTCGCCACCGGTGCCAGTAAGGTCACGCTGGGATCGCCAGTGACGGGACCGGCGCTGCAGCTGGCCGTCAGCGGGGCCAGCCAGATCACCGCTCCGGTTGGAGTCGATCACCTCGAAGCCTCCGAGTCGGGAGCAAGTGTGCTGGCACTTTCCGGACGCGTCGGTTCTCTGCACCTCAGCTCTGCAGGGACCAACCAGTTGCTAGGGCCGGAACTGCTGATCGCCAACCTCGACGCCGTGTTAGCGGGCGCGAGTCGAGCCACCGCCACGGTGAGCGACACTCTCGCCGCCACCGCAGATGGGATGTCGGTGCTGCGTTACCGCGGTACCCCCCGGATCATCCGCCAGCAGACCTCCGGGGACTCGTCGATCGTCCCGGAGTCACCGTAGTAAGCGCCGGCCTGACGGTCGACGCAGCGGCTGACCGTGCTGGCAGCGATCGGAGCGGGGGTCTGCCGCGGGAGTCGTGGTTTGTGGGGGTACACCGAGTGCCAATGACGTGGCCGCGAGTCGACACGCCGATCGACGACGTGCAGGCGGCTCATGACTACGCGGTCGGTGCGGACCCGGTGGCCGAGGCGTTCGGGGCGTGGATGCGGACCTGCACGCGAGCCGGGTGGGTCGCTGCGGTCGATGTGGAGGTGGTTGGCGTCGGTGCGGCCGGTGGGCGGGTCACGGCCGAGCCGGTGCGGGCACGGTGGTCGGTGCCCGCCTACCGGGCCGCGGCCATGGACGGCGTGGCGGTGCAAGCCGCCGACACCGACAATGCGACACCACGGAAACCCGTCCGGCTACTGCCCATGGACTTCGACCTCGTCGATACCGGCGACCTGATGCTGTCCGGGCGTGATGCCGTGATCATGCGTGAGCACGTCCGGCTCGCGGGCGATGGCAGCGCCGAGATCGACGCCTCCGTCACCCCTGGCCGTCACGTGCGATCCGTCGGCGAGGACATCCAGGCGGGGAAACTCGTGTTACCAGTAGGCCACCGCATCCGGCCGGTCGATGTGGCCGCGCTGGCCGCCGCGGGCCACACCATCCCGCGTCCGGCGCCAGCCTGTTGTGGCCGTTGTGCCAACCGGGGACGAGGTGCGGCCGGTCGGCGCGGTGCTGGCGCCAGGAGAGGTACTCGATACTAACTCGCTGATGCTGGCCGGAATGGTCGAGGAGACGGGCGGCAAGGCCCTGCGACTGCCGATCGCGCCTGATCGTCCGGACCAGATCGCCGCCGCCGTGGTGCAGGCGGCGGAATCCGCCGACGTCGTGTTGGTCATTGCCGGCTCCAGCGCCGGCCGCGGCGATCACACCGCCACAGTCGTGCGGCGCCTCGGCCGGACCGCCGTGCACGGCGTCGCGATGCGGCCCGGGCATCCGGTCCTGCTCGGAGTGCTGTCCGGCCACCGCCCAGTTCCGGTCGGGGTACCGGGTTACCCGGCCTCGGCCGAGCGCACCTTCACCTGCTTCGTCGGGCCCCTGCTCCGGAGGTTGCTGGCGAGGGGCAGATCGGCCAGAGAGGAGGGGATCCCGGCCCGGCTGGGTTGCACCGTGAGCTCGGCCGAGCACCTGGACGAATACGTGCGCTTGCGCCTCGCCCGCATCATCGACCCACGCACCGGCCGGGAGGGGCTGGTTGCCATCCCGCTGCCGCGTGGGGCCGGCGCGCTGAACACGATGGTTCAGACCGAAGCGGTACTGCGCATCCCCGCCGGGGCGAACGGCTTCGCCGCGGGCGCCGAAATCCAACCCATCCCGATCGCGGGCGCAGCGTTCGCCACAGCGACCACGATCATCAGCGGCCTACGCTCGCCGGCGACGGATGCCCTACTGGAGTTGCGGCGAGAAGAGACACCCCGTGGATCGGTGCACTGGACCGAGTTCGGCGTCCAGGACGCGAGCAATGCACTGGCGACAGGCCTGTGCCATGCGGTCGCGCTGGCGCAGGACCACGACGCCGACGGTGGTACGGCAGATCCCATCGGTGGGCTCATCGCGCGTGTCGGTGAGGTCACGGTCATCGAGATCGCCCGAACCGGCTCGACCAGTGACGTTCTCGTAGTGCCGGCCCTGGCGTTCGACAGCCAACCGATCACGGCGCTGCGGGCGGTGCTGCGCTCAACAGCCTTCCAACGCAGGCTCCTCGAGTGCGACGGCTACTCCGGGCGCAGCGCCGGACGGGAAACCTGGCACGGACCTAATGCACAGTGAACAGAGCGACAATGCACGACACGGTGAAAGCCATCGCCTGTCCGCGACCGGCCTGAACCCAACACGGTGTTGATCCGGCCGGTGCACACCCAGACGAGTCCGTATTGCTGATCGGGGAGCTGCCCAACCTGCGCGCAGTGCAGGCGATGGGCCACCGACCGCCGCCCGTCGCGTCAGCCGATCGTGAGCCACGTGCGAGGAAGGTGCATCGCAACCAGGCAGGACGCACGTGCGTGCGGCGCAACTATGTCCGTAGATCCCTCGAGAGTGCTGGCTAGGCGAGACGCCCCTACCCGCTCATGCCGCTGACCGTGTGATGCTCGCGCAGGCTGCGTCGAGGCCCGTGGGCGAACCGCAACGTGGCGGGTGGGATGGCCCTCTGAAACGCGAAGCTTGCACAGCCAGCGTTGACTAGCGCATTCTCGCAAGACCCCGCCCGCAATAACGTCCCGGTGCCGGGTAGTCCAACGCCATATGGCTCCACCGCACGACGAGGCGGTAGCTGAGCTGACGCAGCACGCCGTGGTGGCCGCTCTCAGCCATCGCCGACGAACAGCAACCCAGCCTCCCGCGTCAAGCATTTCTATGAATCGTCGCGGAATGGGGATAGGCGGGGACTTGGATTGCCACGTCGCAGCGAACGTGACGTTGTCCCGCTGCGAAGAAGACCCGCCGACCAGGAGGGGGGAGCTGCCCGGCGGGTCTTCTTCAAGGAGAATCGCAACTCTGACGCATACCTAGCGTAAACCATCCGCCGGTGTCCGGCGCTACATATCACCTGAATAGCGTAAATCTAGCCCGAGAGGATAAAGGGCTCGCTGCACACAGTGCTATCACAAACACTGACGGGCACAGCAGGCAGCCCGAGGTCAGCCGGGAGGAGCTGTGTGCGCTATCGCTAAATCGTCACCAGAAAGGTGACGACCTTATGTTTCGGTAATGTTAATGCCGGTGATGATATGGTGAACAGTCAGCGGGCGGTGGCGGGTGCGGCGATCGTGTCGTGGTGTCGACAAGCCACCGCGCGGTAACAGCGCCAACCCACCAGGGCCGCGTCGACAGCGGAAGTTGCATGAGCCGCGTCGGGTGCTGGCCACCGGATCTCGATGCTGGACTGACACCGCCACCATCCCCGACGTACCGACCCAGATGCTGGTGCCGGCGGCGCCGCGCCGGTGCCCGGATCCTGCGCCAGCGGCGCCGACCACATCGCCGAGACGATCTGGGCCACGCCAGCCTCCCTCGTACCGATCGCACTAAGACACTACGTCACGGCCTGCTGGGGGACCTCGGCCGTGTACTCCGGGAACCGCCCTTCGATCTCGAAGACTTCAGGACAGCGGTGAACCCCAACCGAGGGGCTCCGGACTTGTTGGCGATCAGCTCCCAGTCCGGATCCACCAACGTCCAGTGCGCGATCAGGTCCTCAGGCTCCCACTCACGACGCACGCACGAGCACACCAGGGAGCCAGCCGGAGCGCCACGCTCGGGGATTCCTGGCCCTCCAGCACGAGCGTGCCGCCGTCGAGCTCCACCATCTCACCGTGATCGAGCACCACCCGGATCCGGTCTGGATCGGGTTGCCTAGAGTCTGGCATCGGGGGCGAGTTGTTCGATCAACGACCGGAACGCGGCACGGTGCTCACCTTCGAGGTATCCCTCCAGGCCCAGGCGCCCGTCGCGGCGGTCCCAGAACCGCAGCGCCCCAGCGGCCGGGGCCGGTTGCGGCTCGTTGCGGGGCTCCGGACCGTCCGGGTCGAGGTGCGCGAGAATGTGCTGGCCGATCCGGTGCAGGGCGATGGAGTTGAACGACCGGGCATGGCGAGCCAGCTCAGCCTCCGCGGCCTCGCGGTCGTCGGCGCTCACGCCGGCGGGGATCGCGTTCATCGTCTCAGTCAAGCGTCTTTCATGTACCACGAGGTGACCTGGCAAGAGGCGCGCAGACAGCAATCTTCGTGGCCAGCACTACGGCATTGCCGTGGCCGAAGCTCTGCCCTCCCATGTACTTGGAGCGGTACTCGCTTGCTGGCAACAATCAGGACCCCGGACGCGGGGGCGCTACCCGACCCCGCCGTCACAACCCGGGGCCAACCCGTCACAACCCGGGGCCAACCCGTCACAGCACCGTCACAACACGGCGGTACCGTCACACCTCTGTGACGGGTACCGCCGTGGTCTGTGACGGGTCCATAGGAGCTCTGAACTGCCCAAACTCCTTGTGTGACGGGTGTGACGGGTTGGTGCGAACCCGTCACACCCGTCACAAAACAAGGCCGAAACCTCCGTTACGGTGACTCGTGAGACGCCGGGCGCAACAGCCGCGCGAGCCGCTGCGCGCCCTGGATACTGATCGTGCGAGGAAAGCGGCAACACACCCGCGCCAAGTGATAAGCGCGATCATCCCGGCGTGCGGTGCTCACCAGAATGTGGTCGCGCTCACCTCCAGTCGGGGCGTTGGGCGGGCTGGTTATGGCCGGGTTGGCAGGGGCAACCTCCTTCGAGTCACAAGCATTGAACAGGCAAGGTGCAATAACGATCTGACAGGAGGACAGTTATGGTTCTTGATGCCACGTTCACTCGTAAGTGGATACCTCCCGACAAACTCGGTGATCACGCCGGGTGGTCCGCGAGGCCGTCCCACATGTCCTGCCAGATCTCGTGCGGCCCACCTGCGGTGGGACAGGTTCGAAGGACTGCTGACCAGCGGAATGGTTCACCGAAGCGAGGCCGAGACGGGGGGCTGAGAGGGTGTCCCAGCCGTCCCAACCCCGAACACAAGCCACGCCAACGGCACCCGAGCCCGGGACGGGACACCGATACTCGTCGGGAGCTGTCCACGACCGGCGTGGCGCTCTTGTCCGCAATAGGGACGGACAGGGCGGGCACCTACGTGGCGGGGGCAAGGGCTCTACCGCACCCGCCACCTACCTCTGTCGGCACCCGTGCGGTAGCGGGGGCCGCTACCTCGGTAGACCCCCCAGGTAGCGGGCCCTGACCAGCGCGGTAGCGGGGGGTAGACCCCCACTAGCTCGAACGCCGGGCACCCCGTTTCCCGGCCGACAGTGGGCGTCTTCCTCTGAGCTACCCGCACGGAGGACCCCGATCGCAAGATCACCGCGTGTCACACGCCACCCCGGGATGACCGGACCACTCGATTGTTATCTGCCACAACGCTCCTACCGGCCTGTGACTCTGGGTAGTCGAACGGAGAAGTAGTCGGGTTGGGGAGGGAGGCGGTCGCCCAGCGTCGCAACCCCCAGATTCCGGGCATTAGAGAGGCTGCCACGGGGTGGTCACGAGGGTCCCCGGTGAGGGTACGGCCTGATCAGGCGGGGGAGGCAGGCCCGGGGAGGCCGCGGGGAGAACTCCCCGTCATCCCCGGCGCCCCCCCCCATCGCCTCCCCGTCTGGATTATCACCGTTCGTGACCACCACAACGGCTTCTACAGCCGTAGTGATCCGCCGTCACAGTGTTCAGCACCCCACGCCGGGTAGCTCGGGGTCGTAGCCGATCAGCTCGGCACCCTCGGCGGCCCTTGGAGTACCTCTTCGCCGGAGGTTCACGCCCCTGGGTAGCTCCCCGGGGCATCGGCGAAGGATCCGGCGAGGGAGAGGGCGGTCCTGATGGACGGCGAAGACGCGCGCACGACCGGCCGACGAGTGCGGCAGGTGCGGTACTCCCGGGGTAAGTCGTTGCGGGTGGTCGCTGGGTTGGCCGGGATCAGCGCATCGCACCTGCACCGGATCGAAACCGGGGAACGCGCGCTGGACAGCGTTAAGCAGATCGTGGCCATAGCGACCGCGCTGGAGATCGCGCCTTCCGAACTGATCAGGCTCCCGGTGCCCGCACCCGCCAACGGTGGCACCGACAGTTGTCCAGTGTTTGGGTCCGCCCCGGTGGCCCAGTTGCTGATCGCGCTCAGGCCACGAACCTGCGGACAGGTCCGGTTTAGCTCCGAGTAGCCTCCGGCAGGTGCCAAAGCAGTTCTGGATCGCTGAGATCCAGATCAGCGACGAGATGGAGCACAAGATCCGAACCCGCCGCTTCGTGACCGGGGAGCAGATCCGGCAGGCATGTATCCCTGACGCGTACGACCATGCAGGCGATTGGTCTGGAGTTCGCCATGGCGATCGTCCAGCCAGATTTCCTGCGCGGCCGGGGTGACGGTGAGCCCGAAGCGTTCCCAGGTGGGCTGGTTCCACTGGTGCCAGCGCTGGTAGGCGTCCTCGACCTGTTCCCACAGCGGGCGGGGGCCGCCGCGCGGAGAAGACTGTGTAGCCCAGCCGGGTCAACTCCACGCCGAACCCCGCCGCGTACGGCCCCAGCGGGCCAACCACACGAACCCGTTGCACATCGTCCATGACGCTCCTCTCTCCGAAAATCAGGAGAGAACAGCGTCACGCCGCCACGATTATCCCGACCAGGCCAGCCCGCGCACCCCCACCAACCAGCACCGATCGAACCGATGTCGGCATAACCCGCAGGCCGGGGTAATGCTCGCAACACCAGCCCTCGGCCGCCTTATCAAGGGGCGGGTGCGCCCCCTAATCTCACTTGCTCATCCGGCACAAAACCAGGTCCCGCGCCTGGTCCGCACCGCCTGTGCACGACTAGTCCCTGCCTGCGCGCAACCGCAGCTGTACAGCTGCGCAATACAGCAACGAGGCCGACCAACACCGCCCCCCAGTGGCCCGCGACGTGCGGAAACAACCCCTATCGACCGTCGTGCCCGCAGTTCGGGAGGAGGCCGTGGGTTCGAATCCCGCTACCCCGACACCACGAAACCGCAGGTCAGGAGCCCACGCCATCGGCTCCTGTTCTGTTTTACACCCAAATCGGCCTCGTGGGCGGGGGTGTTGCTCGGCGCGGTGCCATAGCCGGCGCAGGACCCGCCAGGTGGCGAAGGTCGCGATCAGGCGGCGATCGGGGTCATGGTCGATGCTGGCGAGGGTGTCGGCAAGGAAGTGTTCGGTGCGCGCCAGCGCCTCGTCGCGTGAGGGCAGGTGTGGTTGGCCATGAGTATTTCTCGTAGGTAGTCTACGGCGCGCCGGTGCGGGTGCGCGTCGGCTGGCGGGTGGCGGGTGGCTGCCGGCGGCCAGTTCGGCCAGTAGTCGTGGGTCGGGGGGCCCTTGCGTAGCCAGTTCAGCGCGCTGCGCGGCGTGGATGTGGTCACGATCGCTTCGAAGACGGTGGTGAGTTCGGTGAGGATGTGCTCGGGCGCCGACGCGTAGCAGCTCGGTGGTGCGCGGTGCAAGCGCGCAGGCCACGCAGTGGGCGCGTTCGTAGCGTTTGTCTTCGATCCCGCAGTTGAGGCGGGCGTGCCCTCACCGATCCGACGCGCCTGTGCCACGCTCGACGTATGACCGGATGCTGCGGCTCGCCAGAGGGTGACCGCTTAATACTAAGCGCTGCGAAGGAGCAATCCGCTGGACGGCCCGACCAACGCGGTGCCCCGCTAGATCGTGGCCTTCCGTAGTGCCGATGACTCCGACCGCCGGGTGCTTTACACGACGCGTTGCCTCCGGCGGCGAGTGTTCTCGACCGCGACGTCCGCCGACCCCGAGAGGTAGCAGACCGACGACGGCGAGTCGATGACGCTGTAGTTGAATGATAGATCGATGTCCCGCTGCGATCAGGCATTGCGTCGGGATATCGGTGTCAGGAGCAAGCGCTCGGACGGTAACGCCTTGGCGGCCAAAGGAAGGGATCATTCGTGTGCAATGAAGGCCCGGAAGAGTTTATGCTCGGCAAGATCGAATCTCGACATGATCCCGGCGAAGATGTGCGGTTTTTGATAGCACAAACATCCGCTAACATTGCAAATGCAGACACTAAGGCCGGTTTATTAGTTGCCGGCTTGGCTGTATTGCTGGGCGGCATTGCCACGCACGGCCAAAGCCTACTTCGCGAGCCTTGGCGACAGGGGTGGCACAACATTGCAAGTGCCGTCGGCTTGAGTCTAGCTGCGGTCTTTGCGATAGCCTCTGCTTTGCTTCTCGTGCGCGTACTAATCCCGCGAACCTTCCAGCCTACAGAGGCAACGCGCTTTGCCTGGCCGTGGTTAGAGGCTCAGACACTCGACGACCTAGTGAAGATGCCTGACGAAAGTCTCAGGCGAGAAGCGTGGATCCAAGTTATAGAGTTGGCTCGTATAGCAAATAAAAAATACCGAGCGTTCAAGTTGGGCTTGATTTGTATTCTGGTCAGCGCACTCGTGTTCGCTGTAGAAATTCTAGTTGGAACATGAGTTGATTTGCGAAAATATCGTCGATCGTACACCTAGCTTAGCCCTGATTCGGGGGCGTTGACTAATCAGTCGGCGGTTGCCCGAAAGACTGCAAGTATGGCCACGTTGCATGCGGTGTGATCGCTGATTATCTTCCCTAGGTGGGGGGGGCATTCGGTACGGGAGTCGGTATTGAAAAACGTTGAACCCTCGGGTGGCAGCCCTGGCCGCAATCCGGTCAATTCCAATGGTGGGGATAAGAGAAGCATACCCGGACGCTGGCCGCCTCGCACTGGCCCGTGAAGTTGCGGTGAAGTTGTGCGGCTTGATCGGGTCGTTGTACCGAGTGATGAAAGCCGAGTTCGCATACGCCAGGAAGGCGATTTCTACGTGACGTCCTCCGGCTCAGGTACGCAGTCGGGCACGGCCAGCGGCCCACCTCGAGACGGGTGGTGTTCAGCAACTTCAGTTGCCGGGTTGGACGACCCGCAGCTCAGCCGAGGCGGTACGCCCCGATGTCA
>QHBY01000252.1:2981-4417 GCA_003244245.1 Pseudonocardiales bacterium | reverse complement strand
TCGTCGACCAGCCGGTAGACGACCTCCCGACCGTGCCGCTCGCCGTCGACCACCCCGGCGGACTTGAGCACCCGTAGGTGCTGGCTGATCAACGGTTGGGTAACACCCAGTGCGTCGACCAGCTCGTGGACACAGCGCCCGCTGTCGCGCAGCTGCAGCACGATGGCGATCCGCACCGGCGCGGACAGCGCCCGCAGCAGTTCACCGGCCGCCACCAGGGTCGCTCGCGGGCGGATCGCCGCCGGACCGGGAGCCGGCCGGCCGGGGGAATGCTCGTCGTCGACGGACGGTTTCGGTACTGCGTCTGCGGTGACACCCGCCATGCCCTCTCCCTCGATTCCCCGCTCGATCCAGTCCCGATCCGCCAGCCATGGTAAGCGCCGGGCTGCCGCCACGACGTCACTTGCCCGGCCAACTCGCTAACGTCACCCGTCCCAGCACCGCCGGAGGACGCCCGTGATCCTGATCTGCCGCTTCGCCGTCGACCCTGACCGGGCCGAGGGCCTTGTGACTCGCGCACGACGAGCTCTGGAGTTGCTGACCGCGCAGCGGGGTTGCCTCGGTGGTCAGCTGGGCCGCTCCCCGGATGACACCACCCGGTGGGTGCTGGCCGTGCAGTTCGAGTCGGTGGTCGCCTATCGGCGCACGCTGTCGGTGTTCGAGGTCCGCGAACACGTGGTACCGCTGCTGTCCGAGGCGCTGACCGGCGAGCCCGGCAGCTACGAGGTGCTGGCTGCCGCCGAGGGCGGTGCGGTGACCGACCACGCCAGCCTGCTCGAGCCCGACGCCGAGCGGGGGTTCGGATCCGACGATCGCTAATGTGGGCGCGCACCCATCAAAACTGTCACCAGGAGATCCCCAGTGCCCGCGGATCGCATCGACACCGTCGTCAGCCTGTGCAAGCGCCGTGGCTTCGTGTTCCCCAGTGGGGAGATCTACGGCGGGACCCGCTCGGCCTGGGACTATGGCCCGCTCGGCGTGGAACTCAAGGAGAACGTCAAGCGCCAGTGGTGGCGCTCGATGGTCACCGGCCGCGACGACGTCGTGGGCCTGGACTCGTCGGTGATCCTGCCCCGCCAGGTGTGGGTCGCCTCTGGTCACGTGCAGGCCTTTCACGACCCGCTGGTGGAGTGCCAGAGCTGCCACAAGCGGTTCCGGGCTGACCAGCTCGCCGAGGACTACGCCGAACGCACCGGCAAGGACGTGCTGGAGGATGATCTCTCGGACGTCCCGTGCCCGAACTGCGGCACCCGAGGCGAATATACCGAGCCGCGTGAGTTCAACATGATGCTCAAGACGTATCTGGGTCCGGTGGAGTCCGAAGATGGCCTGTATTACCTGCGCCCGGAGACCGCGCAGGGCATCTTCATCAATTTCCAGAATGTCGTGATGTCCGCTCGCAAGAAGCCCCCATTCGGTATCGGGCAGATCGGCAA
>QHBY01000252.1:0-2925 GCA_003244245.1 Pseudonocardiales bacterium | reverse complement strand
ATGGAGATGGAGTTCTTCGTCGAGCCGGGCACCGACGAGCAGTGGCATCAATACTGGATCGACACCCGCACCGACTGGTATGCCGATCTCGGTATCGATCGGGACAACCTGCGGCAATACGAGCATCCCAAGGAGAAGCTCTCGCACTACTCCAAGCGGACCGTGGACGTGGAGTACCGGTTCGGCTTCTCCTCGGGCCAGCAGTGGGGCGAGCTGGAGGGCATCGCCAACCGCACCGATTTCGACCTCACCACGCACTCCAACCACTCCGGAGTCGACCTGTCCTACTACGACCAGGCCACCGACTCCCGCTACCGGCCCTACGTGATCGAACCCGCAGCGGGCGTCGGGCGTCCCATGATGGCCTTCCTGCTGGAGGCTTATGCGGAGGACGAGGCACCCAATGCCAAGGGCGGGGTGGATCGCCGCGTGGTACTCAGGCTGGACAAGCGGCTCGCGCCGGTCAAGGCCGCGGTGCTGCCGCTTTCGCGCAATGCCGATCTTTCACCCAAGGCCCGGGATGTCGCCGCGGCGCTGCGGCGGCACTGGAATGTGGACTTCGACGACGCAGGCGCCATCGGCCGTCGCTACCGCCGCCAAGATGAGATCGGCACCCCGTTTTGCGTGACGGTGGATTTCGACTCGCTGACCGACCACGCGGTGACGGTGCGCGAGCGGGACACCATGGCGCAGGAGCGGGTGGCGATGGATCAGGTCGAGTCCTATCTGGCGGCTCGCTTGGTCGGCTGCTGAATTCTGGGAGCATGGTGAGCATGGACACCGGAAGTACTGAGGAAACGCGTCACCGCCGGCAAGCCGGTGACGCGCTGCGCCGCTGGGCCGAGCAGGGACGTCCCGCCGGGGTGGTGCGGGTGCTGGAGCGGCAGG
This sequence comes from Pseudonocardiales bacterium, assembly GCA_003244245.1. Classification (GTDB taxonomy): domain Bacteria; phylum Actinomycetota; class Actinomycetes; order Mycobacteriales; family Pseudonocardiaceae. Next base: position 2,037 of record QHBY01000252.1, on the reverse strand, counting down.
GTTTCGGCACCGTCGCCACCAGCCAGCTACTGGCCGGCACCGAAGACGGTGACCGGGCGGGTGAACTGTCCGTGGTCGGGGAGGTTCTCGCGGCGCGGAGAGGACGTTCCGGTGGACCGCTGACCACCGCGGCAGGCCGCATCGGTGGGTGACCGCCGGCTGAGCCGGCAGTCAGGCTACCGGCCCGCCCGGTTCGTGCTACCGATCGCGCTTATCCGGCTGGTCCTCGGCGCGGTGCTGGTAGGCGCTCTGATCGTGGGTGGCACGGTGTTCCGGGTGTGGCAGGTTGCTCGGGTCGACGACCGGGCGAAGGCCGACGTCGTGGTGGTGCTGGGCGCGGCGCAGTACGACGGGACACCGTCGGCGGTGCTGGGATCCCGGCTCGATCACGCAGCGCGGCTGTGGCGCGACGGGGTTGCGCCAGTGATCGTCACAGTTGGTGGTCGGCGGGTCGGCGACAACTACACCGAGGCCCAGGCTGGTCTTAATTACCTGACGTCTTATGGGATCCCGGCCGGCGCTGTGGTGCCGATCGGGGAGGGCCGCGACACCCTGGAGAGCCTGCGCGCGGTGGCGCGTCGGGCGGGGCCCGCGGGCTGGCGCACCGCGGTGATCGTCAGTGATCCGTGGCATTCGTTGCGGTCGCGTACGATGTCCGACGATCTCGGGCTCACCGCGTGGACCTCTCCCACCCGAAGTGGTCCCATCGTGGCGACCCGCACGATCCAGGCCCGCTACATCCTCCGGGAGAGCGCCGCGCTACTAGACTACCGGTTGACGCACGCTCCGGCCGGTGCGTTCGGCACCGATCTGGGGTGAGCTGGTGGACCATCCCTACACCGAACAGGACTGGGCCCGGCGCTTTGCCGAGCCGGCCAAGCGGGCTGCCCTGCCCGGATCGGGATCCGAGCGCCGCAGCCCCTTCGCCAGGGACCGCGCGCGGGTGCTGCACTGCGCGGCGCTGCGCAGGCTCGCCGGTAAGACTCAGGTAGTGGGTCCCGGCGAAGGGGACGTGCCTAGGACCCGGCTGACGCATTCGCTGGAGGTCGCCCAGATCGGCCGCGGTATCGCCGTCGAGCTGGGCTGTGATCCGGACCTGGTGGAGACCGCGGGATTGGCCCACGACATCGGCCACCCCCCGTTCGGCCATAACGGCGAGCGAGTACTCAATGAGTTCGCCAGCGGGTGCGGTGGATTCGAGGGCAACGCGCAGACGTTGCGGATCCTGACCCGGCTGGAGCCCAAGCTGCTCGACCCCGAGACCGGGCGCAGCCACGGGCTCAACCTCAGCAGGGCGTCGCTGGACGCCACCGTGAAGTATCCGTGGCCGCGGGAGGGAGGAACGGGAAAGTTCGGCTTCTACACCGACGACGCGGCGGCGTTCGGCTGGCTGAGAGACGGTGCGCCTGCGCGGCAGCGATGCCTGGAAGCGCAGGTGATGGACTGGGCCGACGANNTCGGTGCACGACGTCGAAGACGGTATCCTGGCTGGCCGGATCTCGCTGGACACCCTGGCCGATCCGGTGGAGCGGGAGCTGCTCGCCGAACTTGCCGAGCAGCACTTCAGCGTGCTGCCCAGCGCTGAACTGGCGGCCGCGGCGGTGGGCCTGCTCAAGCTCCCGGTGCTCGCTGCGCTGCGGCGATACGACGGCTCGCTGGCCGCCCAAGTCGCGTTGAAGGAGCTCACTAGCGAGTTGGTGGGGCGGTTCGTGTCCGCTGTGGTGTCGGCGACGCTGGCCTGGTTCGGGCCAGGCCCCCTGGGGCGTTACCAGGCCCACCTGGTGATACCGGACCAGGTGGCCGCCGAGGTGGCGTTGCTCAAGGCGGTGGCACTGCGATTTGTGATGCGCGATCCCCGGAGGCTGGCCGTGCAAGCCCGGCAACGGGAGCTGGTGGCCGAGCTCTGCGCGGCCCTGGTACATCAGGCGCCGCACCCGCTGGACCCCGCACTGCTCCCGGCGTGGCAACAGGCCGGCGACACCAGAGCGAAGCTGCGGGTGATCGTCGACCAAGTGGCCGCCCTCACCGACGCGCAGG
>QHBY01000251.1 GCA_003244245.1 Pseudonocardiales bacterium | reverse complement strand
GGCCGGCTGAATAACCCTCCATGTCGCACGTTCTCGGCCCGGTTGTTCAGATACTTCGATCGACGATGCTCCACACGGCGCATCAACCCTCGGTGGGCCACACCGTAGCTGGCTAGCTTGTCGGTGATCAGAACCCGTGGCACGGACCGCCACCCCCTCAGCAGCTTGCGGAAGAACCTGATAGCGGCCTTGGCGTCACGCCGAGAGGTGACCAGGATGTCCAGCACACTTCCGTCCTGGTCGACTGCACGCCACAGGTAGTGGGTCTTGCCGTGGATCTTGATGAACACCTCGAGGTGTCATTTGTCGCCCGGGCGGGGCAGTCGGCGGCGCAGTCCGTTCGCGTAGGTCTGCCCAAACTTGCGACACCACTGCCGGATCGTCTCGTGGGAGACCACGACGCCGCGTTCCATCATCATCTCCTCGACCTCACGGAAGCTCAGCGGGAACCGGTGATACAGCCACACAGTGGCTGATGATCTCCACCGGGTACCGGAACCCCTTGTACGACGGCACAACGGCAGCCATCAACCCAGCCCCTCCCCACCGAGATCAACCCACCGATCATCCCAGCCCAGACCACCTCACCAAGTTGACAGTGCCGTGAGCCGTGGGGCCGGAAGTAGTCCCCGCTCAATGCGACGACGTCACCGAAGCTGAGCAAGAACCGCTCCTCGGCTGATTCGCCGCCAACGTGGACCAGGGCGGCACCGGTGGCGGCATCGCCGACGGCACGATGCACAAAAGCCCTCACCCCCCGAGCCTAGCTTCGCGCCGTTGACCCCCGCCCGCCCTCGCCGGGGCCGGACCCGCGCAGCCCACCTCCCCCAGCGTGCCCGTGGGGTTTCGGTGCGGGGGCGGTGGTGAGGGCGCGGTACTACCGTGGGGTTTCACCCCAGACCCCGGTGGAGCCAGCCGTTCGCGAGCGTTGTGAACGCGTGTCGCAATCGGGAGTCCTACATGTGCAGTCGGCGGTTTGTCACGCGCGACGGTGGGGAACTCGTCGCTAGTGGGAATCAAGCGTCCGCTGTCGACAGCCAGGATGCGGCGGCATCGGCCGCGCTGGCAGGACGTGCCGGCAGCGGGTGCCGCGACAGGCGTGAGGGTGCCACCGCACGAGGGATGCGTCGGTCCGACGCGTCGGTCGTGACCGAATCGAGGCATCGCCCATGACTTCCACCAACGACCAACACCAGCGGGCGGGCCGCATCCGCCGTCATGTCGTGTGGAACGCGGGTATCACGGCCTTGGGTGGGTTGCTGTTCGGCTATGACACGGGGGTGATCTCTGGGGCGTTGTTGTTCATCGGCAAGGACTTTCAGATGTCCTCGCTGGAGAAGGAGTTGCTGGCCACCGGTACTTCTCCTTCGGCGGCTACGGCTCCGATGCCACCGACCGCGGCGAGCTCACCCGCATCGCCCTGCACCGCGCCGCCCTGGTCTCCGGCGAGCCGGTCAGCCCCGCACAGTGCCTCGCCGTCGGAGACACCCCGCATGACGCCGAGGGGGCACACGCCGCTGGCATCGCCTGCGTGGGGGTGGCAGCCACAACTTCTCCGCCGAGCAGCTCAAAGCGGGCGGGGCGGACTACGTGATCGCCTCACTGAAGGAAGGTCTCCCGCTGGGACCAGCGGCGTGCTCGCGGCCACGATGCCCACCGCCGGGTCGCAGGTCCCCGCCGACGCCGTGCTGGTGCTCTTCGGGGCCACCGGCGACCTGGCCAAGCGCACACCGGCAGCAAAGGTGACCGACGGTGCCAGCTGAGCGCGTCGTAGTCATGATCGCCACCCCGCTGGAGGCGGAGTTGGTGGCGCTCATCGAGGCCGTCGATGACCGGCTGGAGGTCCGCTACCAACCCGAACTGCTACCCCCGCTGCGCTTCCCCGGCGACCATCGCGGGGTCGAGTCGTTTCACCGGACCCCGCAACAGGAACAACAATGGCGGGCGATGCTGGCCGAGGCCGAAGTGCTGTTCGGTCTGCCCGGAGACTGTCCGCAGGGACTGGCCGACGCCCTGAAGACCAGCACCCGGCTGCGCTGGGTCCAGGCCACCGCCGGCGGTGCCGGTGAGCAGGTGCGGGCCGCCGGTCTGACCGATGAGCAGCTGAGCCGGGTACTGATCACCCGCGCCGGTGGCGTGCACGTCGGGCCCTTGGCCGAGTTCGCGGTCCTCGGTCTGCTCGCGTTCACCAAGGGTCTGCCCCGGCTGCTTGCCGACAAGGCGGCCCGGCGCTGGGACCACTACCCGATGGCCGAGCTGGCCGGTGCCACCGTGCTCATCGTCGGGCTCGGTGCGATCGGCATCGAGGTGGCCCGGCTGGCCAAGGCGTTGGGCATGCGAGTCCTCGCCGTCAACCGCACCGGCCGCACCGACTCGCCCTACGTCGATCAGGCCCGCCCGTCGCGGTTCCTGCCGGATCTTCTGCCGGTGGCCCAGTGCGTCGTGCTGACCCTGCCGTTGACCGACCAGACCCGCGGGATGATCGACGCGGCGGCGATCAGCCGCATGCACACCGGCGCTGTCCTGGTCGACGTGGGCCGAGGCGGCGTCGTCGACGAACCGGCGCTGGTCCAGGCACTGGCGCAGGGCCGGCTAGCCGGGGCGGCGCTGGACGTCTTCGCCACCGAACCGCTGCCGCCCGACAGCCCGCTGTGGGAGCTGCCCAACGTGCTGATCAGCCCGCACACCGCCGGTCT
>QHBY01000250.1 GCA_003244245.1 Pseudonocardiales bacterium | reverse complement strand
GTCCGGGAGCGCCGTTCAAGAGCCCTCCCGAAAGGCACGACCATGCGATTCACTTCCGAACAGCGCCTCGACGACGGCGTCCTCGAACGCGAATTCACCCTCGGCGAGATCCCCGGCGTCCTGTGGACGCCTGGATCCGCACCTGCCCCGCTGATCCTGAGCGGCCACAACGGCGGCTTGCACAAGCGGGAACCCCGGCTGGTGGCCCGGGCCCGGCACTACGCGGCGGAGTACGGCTACGCGGTGGCCGCCATCGACCACCCCGGGCACGGTGACCGGCCCCGTTCCGCCGTCGACGAGCAGGCCCGCGCCGACCTCCGCCGGGCGATGGAGGCCGGCGAGCCGGTCGACGAGATCGTCGACGCCTTCATCCTCCCGCTGGTCGAAAGGGCGGTCCCGGAATGGCGGACCACCCTGGACGCCCTCCTTTCGCTGCCCGAGATCGGCGGCCCGGTCGGGTACGCGGGGATGACCGCCATCGGCATTCGGCTGGCGCTGGTCGAGCCGCGCATCTCGGCCGCCGGTTTCTTCGCCGGGGGTTTCGTGCCCGGCACCCTGCGCGAGGAGGCCCGGCAGGTCACCATTCCGCTGCAGTTCCTGCTGCAGTGGGACGACGAAGGGATGGAACGGCAGCCGGCCCTGGACCTGTTCGACGCCTTCGGCACCAAGGAGAAGACGCTGCACGCCAATCTGGGCGGGCACGCCGGCACCCCGTGGTTCGAGGTGGACGACGGGGCCCGGTTCTTCGCCCGGCACCTGAAAGTGAGGCCGGGCCGTCAGGCCAGCAGCAGACGGTAGGCGGTGTCAGCCAGGATGCCGCTCATCGAGGACAGGTCCCGGCCCTCCTCGATGGCGGTGGCCAACGTCGACCTTTCGCGTCGTCGTCGGTCAGGACGCCGGACGCTGCGATACCAACAATCGCCGGCACCGCGCCCGACAACGCCGAACGTAGTCGCCCGCCAGCCCGACTGGCTCTGCCCGCTTGACGATCCCCGACCGGTCGGATCCCGTTCGGGACGACTTGTTGGTCTGCTTCCTGGTCCCCCGCAGTGCTCCGCACGTAGTTCCGCGTATGAGGCACTTCTGACGCGTCAACACCGCCGGCCCTTCGGCGTCTCAGCGGAGTAGAACGGGTCCGGGCATGACAGATGAGTTCGGGCCGCCCGCGCGGTCCACCCCTGCGTACCACAAACGACGGGAGTCTGTGATGAAGCCGATTAGCCCCTGCCTCTGGTTCGACGGTGTGGCCGAGGAGGCCGCTACGTTCTACACCTCGATCTTCCCGAACTCCGGGGTCACCGACGTCGCTCGCTACGGTCCCGACTGGCCGGGCACCGACGGCGACGTGATGCTCGTCCAGTTCGTGCTGGACGGCCGCGAGTTCGCCGCCCTCAACGGGGGGCCGCAGTTCCCGCACAGCGAGGCCGTGTCGTTCGTGGTGCCGTGCGAGACGGCTGAGGAGGTCGACACCTACTGGGACCGACTGGTCGACGGCGGTGAGCCAGGACCGTGCGGATGGCTCAAGGATCGGTTCGGGGTGGCCTGGCAGATCGTCCCGGTGCAGGTCCACGCCTGGATGGCGGACCACGACAGGGACAAGGCCCAGCGGGTCAGCCAGGCGGTGCTTTCGACGCACGGCAAGCTGGACGTCCGGGCCCTGCAGAAGGCCTACGACGGAAGCTGACCCGGGCGGGCGGCCCGGGTCGCGTCGGTGGTGACGCTGCAGCCAACCGTTCACCGGCAGCCGGTCTGTCGGGTACGCAGCCACTCGTGGAAGTCGCGGGCCACGATGCGTTCGTTGGTGACGCCGTCGGCGGCCGGCGAGCACAGCCAGCGAATCGGCGCGGCCATGACGGAAGGGTCGAGTATCTGCGCCCGAACGTCCTCCGGTACCCCATCGGGGATCATGCCGCTACGAGTGGCGCCGCCGGGCAGGAGCACGTTGACCCACACCGAATGTTCGCGCAGATCGGCGGCCATGATGCGCGACAGTGCCTCCGATCCGGCCCGTGACGGGCCGTAGGGCGTGAAGCCTCTGCGGATCATCGTTTCCTTGCTGACCGAGATGTCCACGATGCGGCCACCGCCAGCATCGAGGAACACGGGTACGACCGCGCGGGCGACCAGGAAGTAGCCGGTGAGGTTGGTGTCGACGACGCCCCGGAAGCCGTCGGGGGTGACCTCCCAGAACCCTCGCGGCCGGGTGGAGAACTCCGGGTTGACCGTGCGCATGCCGATACCGGCGTTGTTGACGAGCACATCCAGGCCACCTAGGTCGTCGACGACCTGCACCACCCCGTCGGCCACCGAGCGCTCGTCGCGCACGTCCATGGCGACACCGCGGACCCGTCCGCGGCCGGCGTCGATCTGCTCGGCGGCCCCACCCGTACGCGCCGGGTCACGACCGGTGATGACGACCTAGGCGTCGTTGGCGGCGAGGGCTTCGGCCATCGAGCGGCCAGGACCCCCGGTCGCCCCCGTGATCAGTACCCGCACTCCGGAAAGAGACCCACCGGATGTCATGTCGCTTGCGTTCACGGCTCCATCTTCAAGCATTGGGCGGCTTGTTCTCGATCAACCCGATGTCGGTCAGGGCCTGGTCGAAGCAGGCAATCGCGCGGCGGTCCATCTCCTCGTGTGGTCCGTTGCCGCTGTGCATCCGCACGACCGAGGTCTCGTCGCCCAGGGTGTTGGAGTAGGTGGCAGGCCCGCCGAGCGCCTCGACCCAATACGCGGCAAGTCGCTCGCTGTGCCCGGGGTGGAAACCGTGGCTGAACGCGTGGCTGACGATTTCGTCGGCCATCACCCGCTCGTGCCACGCGCAGGCCAGGCGGAGTAGACCTTTCTCGCGCCCGGCCGCCTCGTAGACGGTCTGCATGGTTCTACGGTGGCATACCACGGTGTCGGCGGGCGCCGAGGCTCCGCTTCGATCGCCCCGGGTCGCGCCGGCTGGGGATCCGTTGCTCCAACATCTACCGCGCTTGGTTCGACAACGAGATCCGTAGAGACGTGCTGATCGATCCAGCCGCCGCCGATCCGCTGCTGGAGCTGCCGATCGCGGCTGTCGACAACCCCGAGTGGAGGGCAGTGGCTCGCGGCTACATTCGGCGCGGGATGCGCGGCATCCGCGACCCGCGCGCCCACCAGGCGCTGGAACTGATCGCCAGCGACCACACCCAGGCCGAGATCGCCGCCGAGCTCGATATGACCGAGAAGGCCGTCGAACGCATGCTCGCGAACCAACGCACCCGCATCAGGAAACTGGGCATCGCATGAACCATCCCCCCGAACCACCACTGCCTAGTACACCGGCGGCGCGGACACCGGAGCAGCAACCCATGTCGGTGCTCATCGAGCGGTCCTCGCTGGGTACCCGGGAAGCCACACGGGCCCGCGCCCGCGTCCGTGTCGACGCCGCCCAACGCATCGTCGATCATGCCGCTCGCTGCACCGCTGCAGTCTTTCTATTTCGATGATCTTGGCCGGGCTCGGTCCGCTGTCCCTTGTGGGGTTTGCCGCCGTCCCCTGCTCAGGTTCTGGATTCCCTGTGTTCGCATTCGAGGCGCAGCGTCGTCTGCGTTACCCCAGACCTCGGCGAACGTGATGCGTACGCGATAAGCGCGTTCCAAGAAAAGAAGGCGTCATGCGACGCAACCGCACCGTCATTCAGGCCCTGATCGGGGTCATCGTCGTTGCCGTGGGTTGATCTGGAGACCTGGTGGACGCGTTCGGTGTGCTCGGTGCCGTGCTCGGTGACTACGAGTCATTCGTGCGGGGCTTCTTGAACATCCGGGACCCCGAAGTCTTGGAGAAGGTGGAATGTGAGGTCGAGAACGGGTTGATGTGGCCCGAGCCGTGGCTCGCGCTCAATCCCGCTTTCCAGCCGGGTGGCTCGGTGGGTGACCTTGTCGACCGGGGGTTGCTCCATCCGGCCGCGCGTGAGATCTTCCGGCACCGCACCGACGACGACCCGTTCGGGCGGGAAATCGCCTTCCACAAGCACCAGAGCGACGCCATTGAGATCGCTGCGCGCTGTGAGTCGTATGTGCTGACCACGGGTACGGGCTCGGGCAAGTCGCTGTCCTACATCGTGCCCATCGTCGATCGTGTTCTGCGGGAGGGCACCGGTCAGGGCGTGCGCGCGATTGTTGTCTATCCAATGAACGCGCTGGCCAACAGTCAGGTCGGTGAGCTGGAGAAGTTCCTCGGCAAGGACATGCCGAAGGTGACATTCAAGAGGTACACCGGGCAGGAGCGTCGGGTCGAGCGGGACGCCATCTTGGCCAGCCCTCCCGACATCCTGCTGACCAACTACGTGATGCTCGAGTTGATGCTGACCCGACCGCGGGAACGCGGGAGCCTGATCAGCAGCGCCGAGAACCTGTCCTTCCTGGTTCTTGACGAGCTGCACACCTACCGCGGTCGTCAGGGCGCGGATGTCGCCATGTTGATCCGCCGGCTGCGGGGGGCCATCGGTGCGCAGCGGCTGCAGTGTGTCGGTACCAGCGCCACGCTGGCCGGTCCTGGCAGGCGGGCCGAGCAGCGGGTCGAGGTCGCTGCGTTGGCCAGCCGGCTGTTCGGGACGGCGATCCCGCCGGGCAACGTCGTGGGTGAGTCACTGCGGCGGGCCACGGTAGGCGACACCGACACCGACCGTTTGCGGTCTCGGGTTGCGCTGGCTCCCCCGATCACTCGCACCACACTGCAGGGTGATGACCTGGCGATCTGGATTGAGCAGACCTTCGGTCTCGGCGAGGACGATGAGGGAAATCTTGCCCGCCAAACTCCCACCCGGCTCCGTGACGCGGCCAGCCAGCTTTCCGCGCTGACCGGTGCCGACCTCGACGTCTGCGTCACTACGCTGCGCGAGACCCTGCTGGCGGGTTCCCGGGCCCGCGACGGGGACGGCCGGCCGTTGTTCGCGTTCAAGCTGCATCAGTTCATCGGCAAGGGCGACACCGCCTACGTCACCATGGGCCGGGCCCGGGCAGCGCTATCTCACCACCCACTACCAGCGCAGTGCCCCGGTGGAACCGCCGGGCCAGCCGCTGTTCCCGCTGGCCTTCTGCCGGGAGTGTGGTCAGGACTACCTCGTGGTCAACCGGGAGCGGGGTGGTGAACAGTTCACCCCGCGGATCCTGACCGGCGGGACCGGTGAGCCGGCGGAAGCCACCGGACTGCTGCTGATCACCGGCACGGACTGGCCCGACGAGTCCTCCGAGGCGCTGTTGGAACTCGTGCCCGAGGACTGGGTCATCGAGGCCGGTGGGGGCCGCTCGCTGGACAAGGCCCGTCGACCGAGGCTGCCCCGGGGACTGCGGGTCGACCGCTTCGGCACCGTCACCGACGACGGGGTGTCCGTCGCGTTCTTCGACACGCTGCACTTCTGCCCGTCGTGCAAGACCAGCTACGAGAGCACGGCCCAGTCGGAGTTCTCCCGAGTCGCCAGCCTGGGCACCGAAGGACGGGCCAGCGCCGTGTCGGTGCTGTCCCAGACCGTGGTGCGCACCCTGCGCGAGGTCAGCGACCTCGACGCCGAGGCCCGCAAATTCCTCGCCTTCTCCGACAACCGCCAGGACGCCAGCTTGCAGGCGGGTCACTTCAACGACTTCGTGTTAGTCGGCTTGGTCCGCTCGACGCTGTATCAGGCGGTGCTGCGCCAACACCACAGCCGTCCGGACGAGCCGCTCACCGACGACGACCTCGGTCGTCGGGTAGTCGGGTGCCTGAAGGTCGAGATCTCCGACTATGCCCGCAACCCGGAGGTGGACTACGCCGCGCGGAAGAAGGTCGACAAGGCCCTGCGGGAGTCGGTGGCCTACCGGGTGTGGGCCGACCTGCGCCGCGGCTGGCGGATCGCCATGCCCAACCTCGAGCAAACCGGGCAGCTCCTGCTGACCTACGCGAGCCTGGCGGAGTTCGCGAACGACGAACACAAGTGGGCCGACGCCGGCCTGCCGTTGGCGGATGCCGAGCCGGACACCCGCCAGTTGATCATGCAGACCCTGCTGGACGAGATGCGGCGCCACATCTGCATCGAGTCGGCCTATCTCACCGAGGAACGATACGAGGACATCAAGCGGGCCAGCCAGGAGTGGTTGCGTGCACCCTGGGCGCTGACCGACGAGCAGGGCGTTTACGCCGCCACCTGCTACGCCGGTGCCCGGCCTAAGGCGACCCCGGGCGCTGGCGGCGATCTGTACCTCTCCGGGCTCGGCCAGTACGGGCGCTGGCTGCGTCGCCCGGCCCGGTTCCCGCTGCATCCACATCCGGTCACCGTGCAGGACGCCGACACGATCATCGCCATCCTGCTGAAGAAGATGGCCACGGTGGGATTGCTCGCCACGGTCGAGGAACGTCACCGTGGCATCGGTTACCGTATCCAGGCCGGCATGATCGAGTGGCGGGTCGGCGATGGGGAACGCCGCGCTCCAGACCCGCTGCGCAGCAACACCGCCCAGGGTCGGGTCAATCCCTACTTTCGCCGCTTCTACGCCGAAACCGCCACCGGGTTGGCCGGCTTGGAGGCCCGCGAGCACACCGCCCAAGTCAGCCCAGAGAATCGTCACGACCGTGAGCAGCGGTTCAGCAACGCTGAACTTCCCGTCCTGTATTGCTCCCCGACGATGGAGCTCGGCGTCGACATCAAGAGCCTCAATGTCGTCGGTATGCGCAACGTCCCTCCGACCCCGGCTAACTACGCCCAACGCTCCGGGCGGGCGGGACGATCCGGGCAACCGGCCGTGGTGCTGACCTATTGCGCCACCGGCAACGCCCACGATAACTACTACTTCGGCCGTAGCCAGGACATGGTGGCCGGCGCCGTTGCTCCGCCCCGGCTTGAGCTGGGTAACCAGGACCTCGTCCGCGCCCACGTCCACGCGATCTGGCTCGTCCTGATTGGCCTGGACCTCAAGGCGAGCATGACCGAGCTGCTCGAGGTCGAGCTGCCCGGCCAGCCGCTGCGTGACGAGGTGACCTCGAAGATCGACAACACCTCGGCCGCGGCCAGGACAGTCGGCGCGGTGCGGGCGGTCCTGCTCGCCACTCCCGAGGTCACCTCGGCGCCGTGGTGGCGACCGGACTGGATCGACGCCACGATCACCGACGCGCCCCACCGGTTTCAGCAAGCGCTGCAGCGCTGGCGGGGTCTCTACACCGAGGCCCAGGGCGAGCTCGACGCCGCCAACGAGGTGTTGAAGGTCATCGGCGCCTCCGAGCCCGCGAAACGCCGCGCCCGCGGCCAGATTTCCGAGGCCCGCGCCGCGCTGGATCTACTCAAAGGCGACATCGACGAGGTCAACCAGGGTGATTTCTACACCTACCGGTACTTCGCCTCCGAAGGATTCCTACCAGGCTACTCCTTCCCGCGGCTGCCCCTGGCGGCGTTCATCCCGGCCGAACGCAAGACCCGTAACGGTCAGGGTGATTACGTCCAACGACCCCGCTTCCTGGCCATCAGCGAGTTCGGGCCCGGAGCGTTCATCTACCACGAAGGCGCCCGCTACGAGGTGAACCGGGTCAGCCTGCCCGCCCGCGATGACGGCACCGGCGTCAACCTCACCGAGATCGAACGCTGCGAAGCGTGCGGGTACCTCAACGAGGGCAACGGCCCCACCGGATACGAGGAATGCGAGCACTGCCATTCATCGACGTTGCTCAAGATGAGCTCGATGATGAAGCTGCTGGCCGTCAAAACCCGGCGGCGTGACCGGATCAACGCCGACGAAGAGGAACGCCAGCGGGCCGGACACGAGATCGTCACAGCGATCCGGTTCGAACCGCACGGTGAACGCAGCAGCGAACTCAAGAGCACGCTCTACGACGACGAGGGTCACCTGCTAGCCGAGCTGAGCTACGGCGACACCGCGTGATCCGCCGAATGAACGTCGGGCTACGCCGACGCAAGAACAAGGACGAGCGCGGGTACCCCCTTGACACTCTAGACGGACGCTGGGCGCGCGCACCACCGACCTACTCCCAACCATCGGCGCGCCGACATTCACCGGCCACGACGACCGCATCCACCGGGTGGTGCCCTACGTCGAGGACCACCGCAACGCCCTGCTCTTCAAGCTCGCCCCGCACATCCCCACCGAGCAGCGCATTGCCGTGATGTATGCGCTCAAACGCGCCGTCGAAGCCGAGTTCCAACTGGAGAGCAACGAGCTCGCGGTCGAGCCCATGCCCGGGCGCACCGGCGACCACGCGTGGTCGGTGCTGCTGATGTTCGAGGCCGCCGAGGGGGGCGCCGGGGTCCTGCGCCGGTTGGCCACCGAGGCCGATCCAATCCGGCGGGTGGCCCGCCGCGCCATCACGCTGCTGCACTACGACCCGGACACCAACGCTGATTTGGGCAAGGCCGAGCACGCCACCGAACCCTGCGCCCAGGCCTGCTACAACTGCTTGCTTTCCTACGCCAACCAGGGGGACCACCAGTCCCTCGACCGACACACCGTGATCGGCCTGCTGCAGGAGCTGGTCGTGGCCACCCTGCAGGTCAGCGGTGACGGTGGCGAGGACCGGGCCGCGCAGTTGGCCCGGTTGAGAAACACAGCAACGAGCTGGAAAAGACCTTCCTGCGGTTCTTGCACGAGCACGGCTACCGGCTGCCCGACGCGACCCAGCAGATCGTCGAGGACTTCTACGTCCGACCGGACTTCGCCTTCTACACCCTCAGCGGCGACGTGGCGATCTTCGTCGACGGGCCGATCCACGACTCCGACCACCAGGCCAGCCGGGATAAGGCCGCACAGACCAGACTCGAGGACGAAGCGGGCTGGCTGGTGCTGCGATTTCATCACGAGGACAACCGCACCGCGGCCTGCGGTGACCAGCCCAGCTGGCGCGACACCGTGGCGAACAACCCCGCCGTCTTCGGCCCCGGAAAGACCGGGTCGTGACCACCACCGAGTTCCGGCCAGGCACCCTGGTCACCGCCCGCGGCCGGGAGTGGCTGGTCCTACCCGGCTCGCCGGCCGGCACCCTGCTGGTCCGCCCACTCGGTGGCCGCGACGACGAAACCACGGTCCTGCTGCCGACCCTGGACACTCCAGCAACCGCCACCTTCAGCGCCCCTACCGTCGAGGACCGCGGCGACGGGGCCCGGGCGCGGCTGCTGCGCGACGCGCTGCGGCTGTCGTTCCGGGCCACCGCGGGTCCGTTCCGGTCATTCACCGCGCTATCAGTGAGCCCGCGGAACTACCAACTCGTGCCGCTGATGATGGCCACCGCCCAGGACACCACCCGGCTACTGATCGCCGACGGCGTCGGGGTCGGCAAGACCATCGAGGCCGGGCTCATCGCCGCCGAACTCCTCGCCAGCGGCGAGGCGCAGCGCCTGGCCGTGCTCTGCTCACCCCAGCTGGCCCCGCAATGGCAGTCCGAGCTGCGCACCAAATTCGGGATCATCGCCGAGCTGCTGTTGCCCTCAACCGCGAACCGGCTGTCCCGATCGGTGCCGTTCGGATCGACGGTCTACCAGCACTACCCACATTTGATCGTCTCCACCGACTACATCAAACAGCGCAGCCGCCGCGACGAGTTCGCGCTGCTCTGTCCAGAACTGGTCATCGTCGACGAGGCCCACTCCTGCATCGCTCCCTCCACCGTCGGCTCCTCCCAAGCCCACCAGCGCTACACCCTGCTGCGCCGCCTCGCCGACGACCAGACCCGGCACCTGCTGCTGCTCACCGCGACCCCGCACAACGGCGATGACGGGGCCTGGCAGTCCCTGGTCGGGCTGCTCGACGACCGCCTTGGTGAGCTGCCCTCGGACCTGTCCGGGCCGGCCCGGGAGGACGACCGCAAGCGGCTCGCGAAGTTCCTCATCCAGCGCCAGCGCGCCGACATCCGCGGCTACCTCTCCGAGGACACGCCGTTTCCCGCCCGGGAACACGCCGAGGAGAGCTACCGGCTCACCCCCGAATACCGGCGCCTATTCGACCGCGTCCTGGCCTACGCCCGGGAACAGGTCACCGATCCCGCGCTCAACCAAGTCCGTCGCCGGGTCCGGTGGTGGTCGGCCATCGCGCTGCTGCGCTCGATCGCCTCAAGTCCCGCCGCCGCGGAACAGACCCTGCACAACCGCTCCAAGCTCGCCGGCGTCGAGAGCACCGCGGTCGCCGACGCGATCTGCGGCCCCCGGGTCCTCGACGTCGCCCTCGATGACACCGTCGAGGGCGAGGACACCGTCCTGGGCGCCGACACCTCCGCCGACGACAGCCCCGACACCGCCACCCAGCGGCGCCTGCGCAACTTCGCCACCGAGGCCGCAGCCCTGCGCGGGGTGAAGGGCGACGCCAAACTCAAACGCCTGGCGGCCATCATCAGCACCCTCCTCGCGGACGGCTTCCACCCCATCGTGTTCTGCCGCTACATCCCCACCGCCGAGTACGTCGCCGAGCACCTCACCGCCGCGCTGGCCAAACCCCACCCGACCGCGCGGGTGGAGGCGGTGACCGGCACCCTGCCACCGGAGGAACGCGAAGCCCGCGTCACCGAGCTGAGCGCACACGACGGACCCCGCGTCCTGGTCGCCACCGACTGTCTGTCCGAGGGCATCAACCTGCAGGAGGGCTTCACCGCCGTCGTGCACTACGACCTGGCCTGGAACCCCACCCGACACGAGCAACGGGAAGGCCGGGTCGATCGGTTCGGGCAACTGTCCCCCACGGTCCGCGCGGTCACCTACTACGGCGCCGACAACAAAATCGACGGTGTGGTCCTCGACGTGCTGATCCGCCGGCACGAGGCCATCAAGCGCAGCACCGGGGTGTCGGTGCCCATCCCCGTCGACTCCAACACCGTCATGCAGGCGATCTGGGAATCGATGCTGCTGCGCGGCACCGAACCCGAACAGCTGATGCTCGACTTTGGCGGCGCCACCTCCAGCGAGACCGCCGATGCCGTACTCACCCAATGGATTGACGCCGCCGAACGGGAAAAGGTGTCCAGGTCCCGGTTCCGGCAGGCGACGCTGCGTCCTGAGGAGGTGGAAGCCGCCCTCGCCGACGTCCGCCGGGCCCTCGGCGGACCGGCAGACGCCGAACGGTTCACCCGCGAGGCCCTCGCGCTGCTCTCCGGCCAACTCACAGACACCCCCGATGGGTTCACCGTGCGCACCGACACCCTGCCCCGGGCCCTGCTCGACCAGCTGCCCCCCACCAGGTCCGCGACCCTGCGGTTTCACCGCTCGCTGCCCGCCCCACCCGGCGAGACCCTGCTGACCCGCACCGACCCCACCGTAGAGGCCATCGCCCGCTACGTCCTCGACGCCGCCCTCGACCCGCTGCTGCCCGACAATGTGCGACCGGCGCGCCGCGCCGCGGTCATCCGGACCACCGCCGTGCGAGTCGTCACCACCCTGCTGGTCGTCCGTTTCCGGGTCGAGCTCGTCGTCCCCGGCTCACGACGCACCATCACCCAGGTCGCCGAAGATGCCCAGTTCCTCAGCTACACCGCCAGCGGCGATGACATCTCCTGGCTCGACCCCGCCGCAACGGACGAACTGTTGCGGGCCCGACCCACCGGCAACGTCAACGACGACCTCGCCCGAGCCCAACTGCAACGCGCCCTCGACCGCATCCCCTCCCTGCAGCAGCGCCTCATCCAGCTCGGAAATAACGTCGCCACTGCCGCGATCGAGGCCCACCGCGCCGTGCGCCGCAGCAGCCGCCTCGGGCTACGTGGGCTCGACGCCCGGCTGCTGCCCCCACCCGACGTCCTCGGCGTCTACGTCTACCTGCCCGACCGGAGCAGCGCGTGACCACCCTGTCCGCATTCGGGTCGGTCCGCACCATCGGCACCGTGCTGCCCAGCGAGGCCCTCGCCCGAGCGGTCGAGCTGCGCATGCCCGGCCAGAGCGCCGAGGACTACCAACTCACCCCCGGCATGAGCATCAACGCCGCCGTGGCCCGCGCCTGGGACGCCGCCCTCGGAGCCCACCGCGCCTGGAAGACCGCCCTGAACCGCCTATCCCCGGCAGACCCGGCTACCGGACTGACCCGCGAGCGGTGGCTGCTTCCCCTGTTCTACGAGCTCGGCTACGGCCGCCCCGAGGCCCTGCCCGCCGGCGTCGACCTACCGCCCGGCCTAGGCGAGACCGAACCCGCGCACTTCCCGATCTCCCACCACCTCACCTGGCCACCCGGTTCCCCCAACCCGCCAGTGGCCGTGCCGCTGCACCTGCTCGGCGCCGGCGTCGTGCTGGACAGCCGCACCCCCAAAGTGACGGCCCGCGCACCGCAATCGATGTTGCAAGATCTCCTCAATCGCGCCCGCAGCTGCCTGTGGGGCATCGTCTCCAACGGGCACACCCTGCGAGTGCTGCGCGACGCGTCCAGCCTGACCAAGCACTCCTCCGTCGAGTTCGACCTCGACGACATCTTCGACAACCAGCGCTACGCCGAATTCCGACTCTTCTTCCTCACCGTCCACGCCAGCCGCCTCGCACCCATTCCCCACGAGGGCCCAGCCACCCACGCTGAGAGGGGCGCGGACACCGCACCGGTCTCCGCGCCCCTCTCACCGGAGAGTTGCTGGCTCGAGCAGTGGCGCACGGTCGCCATCACCGACGGCGCCCGAGCACTCGACGCGCTGCGCGAGGGTGTCGCGGAGGCGCTAACGCACCTGGGCACCGGCTTCGTCTCCCATCCCGCCAACCGCGACCTGATGGCTATGCTGGCCGCCTCACCGGACGCAGACAAAGATCTGCACCGCGCGCTGCTGCAAATCGCCTACCGGCTCATCGTGCTGTTCGTGGCTGAAGACCGGAGCCTGCTGCACACCGCCAGCACCGACACCAATGCCCAAGCCCTCTACGCGCAGTACTTCTCCACCGCGCGGCTCCGACACCTAGCCGCCACCCGCACCGGCACCCGGCACACCGACCTGTGGGACGCCCATCTCATCATCACCGACGCCCTAGCCGGAGACGGACTGGACACCCTCGCCCTGCCAGGGTTGGCCGCCACCCTCTTCTCCCGGGACAGCCTCGGCGTGCTCGCCGACGCCCGGCTGCCCAACCGGAGCCTGCTCGCCGCCGTCCGGGCCCTCACGCAGACCAATGACCCCCAGACCGGTGTCCCGCGGCCAGTGGACTACCGCAACCTCGACAGCGAAGAACTCGGCGGTGTCTACGAGGGACTACTCGCCTACGCTCCTCGCTACGACGCCGCAACCAGGATCTTCACCCTGGAGGTCGCCGTCGGCAACGACCGCAAGAAATCCGGCTCCTACTACACCCCCTCCGAACTCATCGCCCTCGTCCTAGACGAAGCCCTCGATCCGCTGATCAGCGAAGCGCTCCGTGCCCCCGACCGGGAGGCGGCGCTGCTCGCCATCACCACCGTGGATCCCGCCGTCGGCAGCGGCCACTTCGTCGTCGCCGCCGCCCGCCGGATCGCCACCGCACTGGCGACCGTACGCACCGGTGACATCGAGCCCGGACCGCAGGCCCTGCGAACCGCCACCGCGGACGTCATCGAGCGCTGTATCTACGGCGTCGATCTCAACGATCTTGCCCTCGAGATCACCAAGGTCGCGCTCTGGCTCGAAGCCTTCGACGGCTCCCGCCCGCTCCCGTTCCTCGACACCCACCTCAAGGTCGGCAACGCCCTACTCGGCACCACCCCCGCGCTGCTCGCCGCGAACATCCCCGACGCCGCGTTCACCGTCCTCGGCGGCGACGACAAAACCTGGACCAGCAAACTCAAAGCCCGCAACAAAGCCGAACGCCAACGGGACGAGGGCGCCCTAATGCTGCCCTTCGGTCCCGACGCCCTCAACGTCGAAACCGCGGCGCTGGCCAAGAAGGCACGCGAACTCGACGACACACCGAGCTCCACGCTCGCCCAGGCACGTGAGCGCGCCGATGCGTGGCGACGTTTCGAAGCCGACCCCGAGCTCATCGCCCGCAAGCTCGCCGCGGACGCCTGGTGCGCCGCCTTCATCCAACACAAGTCCGCACAGCACGCTCGGGGCATCACCCACGACACCCTGCGCCAGCTCGTCGACAACCCCGACACCGTCCCCAGCACCGTGATCACTGCGGTCCGTGACCTCGCCCGCCAGTACCGCTTCTTCCACTGGCACCTCGAGTTCCCCGGCATCTTCACCGTGCCCGAACCCCGAACCGCCGACCTGGACCCCACCACCGGGTGGCAAGGCGGCTTCTCCTGCGTCGTCAGCAACCCGCCCTGGGAACGAGTGAAGATCCAAGACAAGGAGTTCTTCGCCGCCGTCGGGCGCATCGACATCGCCGACGCCACGACCGCCGCCATCCGCGCCACAATGATCAATGCGCTGGTGGAAGAGGACCCGCCGCTGCACGACGCCTACCGGGCTGCGCTCCGCGAATCGACCGGCACGACCCACGTGCTTCTCCGCAGCGGCCGCTACCCTCTCACCGGCCAGGGCGACGTCAACACCTACAGTGTCTTCGCCGAGACCCTCCGGACGATCACCGCCCCAACCGGGGCCGCGGGAATCATCACCCCGACCGGGCTGGCCACCGACAAGACCACCGCACCCTTCTTCGCCGACACCCTCAGCAACAAACGCCTCCTGGCCTTCTACGACTTCGAAAACGAAGCCAAGATCTTCGCAGGCGTTGATCACCGAGTCCGCTTTGCGGTGACCGCGATCGCCGGTACCGACAGGCTCGCGATACGCACCCGGTTCGCATTCCTCACCCGCCACCTCGTCGACGTCCCAGACCGCCGCTTCGAGCTCACCCCGGACGAGGTGCTGGCGATGAATCCGAACACCGGGACACTTCCCCTGTTCCGCACCCGGACCGACGCCGACATCACCCTCAACATCTACCGGCGCCACCCCGTACTCATCCGAGACGGTGTCGCCGGAAATCCCTGGGAACTGTCGTTTTGCGCGCTGTTTCACATGGCCAACGACTCCAGTCTGTTCCACCAGCCTGCTGATCTCGCCGGCAGAGACTTCAACGGCTGGTCCTACGAGGGCGAGGACCACGAATACCTACCGCTGTACGAAGCGAAAATGCTCAGCCACTTCGACCACCGCTTCTCCACCTACCGCGACGCGACACCGGCCCAGCTCAACGTCGGAGCGCTACCGCGCCCCACCGCGGCACAGCACGACGACCCGGGCACAGAACCACTCGCCCGCTACTGGGTTAACCGATCCGAGGTGGCAAAGACACTCGACGGCAAATGGGACCGCGACTGGCTACTGGGCTGGCGCGACATCACGAACATGGGCAATGAGCGGACATTCGTGCCCTCAGTGCTGCCGACCACCGCAGTCGGTAACAAGTTTCCGCTCGCATTTCCCGCTGACCCCAGCCACGGTCCGCTGCTGCATGCGGTGTGGTCGTCGATGGCATTCGACTACGTCGCCCGGCAGAAGATCAGCGGTACCGGCATGACGTACTTCATCGTCAAGCAGATCGCCTGCCCAACTCCGGCCACCTTCGCCGAACAAACCCCCTGGCAGACCGACCGCACCCTGGCTGAATGTGTCACCCCCTATGTTCTCGAACTCTCCTACACCTCCTGGCGGCTGCAGCCCTACGCCCGGGAGATGGGCGACAACGGACCGCCGTTTCGGTGGGACCCCGAGCGACGTTCGCTATTGCGGGCCGACCTCGACGCCGCATTCCTCCACGTCTACGGTCTGTCCCGGCCCGACGCCGAACACGTCCTCGACTCCTTCCCGGTCGTGCGCAAGTACGAGGAACGTGACCATGGGGAGTACCACACGCGCCGACTCGTCCTCGACGCCTACGACCGGATAACCACTGCGACCGCCCGCGGCGGCGTCGGCTGGCGCCCTCTAGCCGAGCTCCCAGCTGGCGAAGGCGACCGCCACCGGGCGTCCGTGGACGAGCCGATCGCGGTCTGAACTTGGCCCTCGCTTCCAGTGGAGTGCCGCGGGGCTGGGGCGCAGGACTCCGGTTGGTGCGCGGATAAGGAGTCCACCAGCTCGGAGTGTCCTTAGGGGCCGGCGGTCGGCAAGTCCGAGCTGAAGCGACCAGCGCAAGATGTGAGGATCGGAGACCGATCGTGCGGTTCACAGTGAACGGCAACCAGTTCGATCTGGACGTGGAGACCGTGACCAGCCGTCTGCGCGGCCGCGCACCGGACCCGATCCAAACTCACTGGGTCGAGGTCGAGGGGATCCGGTTCCCCGTCAAGCAAGCCCTGGAGGCAGTGCTGGGTATTAGCCGCACCACCTTCACCTCCCAGGTCGCCCGATTACAGTGGGCCCGATTCGGCTTCCCCACCAGCGCACTGACGCACTCCGCCTCCGCTCCCACGTCGCGGCCGGCCGCAGAATCCGCCCTGCCACTCGCCACGGTCGAGGAGGCGGGCGCGGCCTTCGCCACGCTCGTCGCCTTCCTCCGCGGCGCACCATTCACCGCGGGCATCGGCGCCCTCGAACATGACCTCCTCAACGCGGACCGCACCACCGCCAGTCAGGCCACCACCGCCGCAGGCCTGACCGATGACCTTCTGCGAGCCGCCTTGATTGTGCGGCGCGACGTCGGACGAGTCAGCGACGTCATCCACGCCACGGTCATCTCCCTCGTCCTGCCGGTGATCCTTGAAGAAGGCGAAGTCGTCTCCAATCGGCCGTCGCTGGGACCGGGTAACGATCCGTCACGCCCGTTCGACCTGGAGACCAACCGCCGTGTCGCCGAGTTCAAAGTTGCCGTCTGGTCCGGCGGAGACATGATGCGCAAACGCGGCCTGACCGCAGACCTCATCCACCTCGCCCTGGATGACTCCGGCCGTCGACCCGAGTTGTGGGCCGCCGGCGCCGAACCTCTCCGATTCCTACAGACCAGCACCAGCACCGTCGGCAACCTGCTGTCGCGATCATCGCGGCACCTGCGCGCCCGATACGACGCCCGCTACGGCACCCGCGACATACCGCTTCGAGTCTTCATCGCCGAGCACGCCTCGCACGTCCACCTGCGCAACATCGCCGACGCCCTACCCACCGTCGCCGCGGCCCTTATCTAACCGCTGCTCATCTCCTTGAGCGGACCGGAGTCGCTCAATCGCCTCGATCGCAGGTGCACCGCACAACACCAACCGGCCCGGCTCGGTCTCGGGACTCGAGGGATGGTCGCAAGTCGGCAACGCCGGTGCGGGCCACAAACGACCCATTTCGAACGTCTCATTGGTCTCGTCCGGCTCCTTGTCCATAGCCGTGTCCAGCAGAAACGTGGTTGTGAGACACCTGTCGCGCTGACACGGGTTTCGAGACCGCCTCAGAACAAAGGGTTAGGGGTTAGTCTGGCGTTGGTGCGTTCGCGGATGATCTCCCGTATCACCGCATTGAGAGTCACCGCATGAAGAAAAGTGGATTGACTGTCACTGGAGTCGGTTGGGATGTCGACGGGTCGAAGGCTGCGGCGTCGGTGGGAGTGAACACAGCGGTCAGTGAGTGGATCCCAGCCGGCAGCGGGGTGACGGACCAGGCGAAGCCACCGAATACTGGCACCGGGGCACCCAGTGCGGTGGTCCCGTCTATGAATTGGATGGTTCCGGCCGCGTCGCGAGGCGCCACCCTTGCCAGGAGGATCACCGGAATGGCTTGGAAGGCGCGGTTTGAGAACACGCTGAGTGTGGTGGTAGTGGGCTTCCCGGTGGGAACGTTGACTACGTAGGGCACCGTGTTCGACGTCGACCAGCCAAACTTGGTGAAGTCGGTGGGGACGAATACGGCGGTCAGCGAGTGGGTCCCTGAGGTTAAGGTCGTGGTGATCGACGCCGAACCGTTGGTGAGGGTCACCGGGTTACCAAGGGGGGTGGTGCCGTCTTTGAACTGCACGCTGCCCGCTGCTGCTGAGGGGGTGATTGCCGCCGTGAGTGTTTCTTGGGTGCCCGCGATGGCCCGGCCCGACGGGTTGGCACGAAGATGCGTCGATGTCCCCAAGGCTGTCGGCGTGATCGCGATCGCGGTCGGGTTCTGGCCGCCGACGGGGATGGGGGTACCGGGGGTGTTGGTGGCCACTGCGATTGGCGTCACTGAGTTGCTGCCTGTGTTGGTGACGTAGGCGGTCTTGCCGTCGGGGGTGATCGCGACCCCGTCTGGGCTGGTGCCGACGGGGATGGGGGTGCCGGGGGTGTTGGTGGCTACCGTGATCGGTGTCACCGTGCCGTCGTAGACGTTGGTGACGTAGGCGGTGGTGCCGTCGGGGGTGATCGCGATCCCGCCCGGGTAGCTGCCGACGGGGATCGGGGTGCCGGGGGTGTTGGTGGCCACGGTGATCGGCGTTACCACGCCGCCGCCGGGGCCGACGCCGTTTACGTAAGCGGTAGTACTGCCGGGGGTGATCGCGATACTGCCCGCGACAGTGCCGACGGGGATGGGGGTGCCGGGCGTGTTGGTGGCCACCGTGATCGGCGTCACCGAGTTGCTGCCGTCGTTGGTGACGTAGGCGGTCTTACCGTCGGGGGTGATCGCCACCCCCGACGGTAAGTGCCCGACGGGGATGGGCGTGCCAGGAGTGTTAGTGGCCACCCTGATCGGCGTCACCGTGTTGCTGCTGTTGTTGGTGACGTAGGCGGTCTTGCCGTCGGGAGTAACCGCCACCGCCCACGGGCTGCTGCCGACGGGGATGGGCGTGCCGGGCGTGTCAGTGGCCACGGTGATCGGCGTCACCGTGCCTCTGCCCCCATTGGTGACGTATGCGGTGGTGCCGTCGGGGGTAATCGCCACCCCTACCGGGCTGTCGACGGGGATGGGGCTGCCGCGGGTGTTGGTGGCCAGGTCGATCGGTGTCACCGTGTCGCTCAAAATGTTGATGACGTAGGCGGTAGCTACCGGGGGTTGCGTCGTCCCGGTGGCGTTCACCAAATAGGACACTGCTGGTGACGTCGACTCGCTGAAAGCCGTCGGGTCGGTGGGAGTGAATACCGCCGTCAGCGAGTGTGTCCCGACCGCCAAGGTCGTTGTCGTCGTCGCTGTGCCCTTGGACACGGGCACTGGGGTGCTGCCGATGTTGGTGGTCCCGTCTTTGAACTGCACGCTGCCCGCCGCCGAGGATGGGGTGAGCGTCGCCGTCAGTGTCTCTGTGGCGCCCGAAGGTGCCGTGGGAGCCGGTGTCAGGTCTAGCTGTGTCGACGTCGGTATCTTCCGTGTGATCGCAATTCCGTGCGGGTCATTGCCGACCGGGATGGGGGTGCCGGGGGTGTTGGTGGCCACCGTGATCGGTGTCACCGTGCCGTTGTTGGGGGGCGTGCCGCTGTTGAAGTTCGTGACGTAGGCGGTCTTGCCGTCGGGAGTGATCGCGATCTCGTCCGGGCCATTGCCGACGGGGATGGGGGTGCCGGGGGTGTTGGTGGCTACCGTGATCGGGGTCACCGTGTTGCTACCGCTATTGGTGATATAGGCGGTGGTGCCGTCAGGAGTGATCGCTATCCAGCCCGCGCCGTTGGGGACGGTGAACTGGGGGCCGGGGGTGTTGGTGGCTACCGCGATCGGCGTCATCTGATCGCCGAATTGGTGGGTGACGTAGGCGGTCTTGCCATCGGGCGTGATGGCGATTGCTCTGGGCTGGAAGCCGAGAGCAATCGGAGCGGCAGGGGTGTTGGTGGCCACCGCGATCGGGGTCACGGTGCTGCTGTAAATGTTGGTGACATAGGCGGTGGTGCCGTCGGGGGTGATCGCGATCGCGAACGGACCGTGGCCGACGGGGATGGGGGCGCCGGGAGTGTTGGTGGCCACCGTAATCGGCGTCACCGAGTCGCCGCCGTAGTTAATGACGTAAGCCGTTTTGCCGTCCGGGGTGATCGTGATCCCCTCCGGGGCAGAGCCGACGGGGATGGGGGTACCGGGGGTGTTGGTGGCCACCGCGATCGGCGTCACCGAGTTGATGTTGAAGTTGGTGACGTAGGCAGTCTTGCTGTCGGGGGTGATCGCGACCCCCCGCGGGGCGGCGTTGGTGCTCAAGCGGATCGGGGTTGCGGGGGTGTTGGTAGCCACATCGATCGGCGTCACCGAGTTGCTGCCGTAGTTGACGACGTAGGCGGTGATCGGGTTGGCGGGTGTTGCGCTGGCGATGGCGGGCGAGAGCGCAAGCGCCGCTAGATCCACGACCACCGCCGCCACGAACACCAGCGCCGCGACGACCAGCGACACCACCCGCTCACCCAAAGACATCCGCGCACCCGCGGCGTCTACAGGTGGTCGGATCGAGGCAAAGCTGCCCGTCCTCTTCAAAGGGGTCGAGAAACCCGCCTTGTGAGTGGACCGCAGGCGTCCTTTTCGCATTGGTGTCCTTTGCAGCGTAGGAATGCGCGGTCTGCGGTTCGGGCACACATCCCAGTGATAGGTAAACCAGTGGCATGCCAATCATGTCGTACCTGACCTCGCGCAGACACAGGGTTGGCTGATCGATGGTCGGCAGCGGACACTGCCGCTCACCGCTGGGTCGGCGTCCCGCATACATGGATTTCACAGGCGACGCTGCGCCCCGACGGTGAACCACACAGGACCAGCCGTCGACCAAGGGATTGCGATCCACCCCACAAGGGACGGCGACCTGCGCCCTCAGCCCGGGTCGCGAGAATCGACCAAGATCCGCCGGCGCTGTCGCGGTGACGATCGTCTGTGCGACACCTGTCTGTGATCTTGCTCTGCTCGGTCACCCGTGTCGCACAACCCGTGTCCAGAAACAATGTCGCGTGGTAACGCTGATAACGTTTGTGCGACACATGGGCATGAGTCTCGTGGGCTACGGCCAAATCTGCACCAGCGACTAGCACACTGACGCTCACCGCGATGCGCTAACTGCCGCCGGGTGCGAGCGGATCTTCCTCGACACCGCGTCGGCAAGCTGGCCCGGCGCCCCAAACTTGACGCCGCGCTCGACTTCCTGCACTCCGGCGACACATCCCGCGCCAAGGACCAGATGTGGATCTTCCACTCGATCAGCCTGAACGATCTCGGCGCGAGGCGATCACCTCGGGTGGTGCGCTGGGGGACGGCACCATGGTCGCCGTGACACGCGCTGCGCCAGCCGCCGTGGCGTGGTTCGTCGAGCAGCGCTCGGGGGTGATCCCGCCATGCCAGGATCAGGTCGGCAGCTCCCGCAGGGTGATGTTCCGGACCGCCGCGGCCGACCAGGACGCAGCACGGCGCGGAGGTAAGGGCTCGCGATGAAATAACC
>QHBY01000249.1 GCA_003244245.1 Pseudonocardiales bacterium | reverse complement strand
TGGAGGGCCTGTTCCACGGCATCCAGACCACCCTGTTCGCCCAGCAGATGGCCGCCCGGATGCAGCTGGAGCAGATGCGCCGCGGCCTACCCCCCGGCGCGCTCCCACCCGACATGCAGCCCGGCATGCCGCACTCGGAACCCGGGACCCGAGGCACCGGCCAGTACCTCTGAGTCCGGGCGTATCCGAGGTATGCTGGCATACATGAAGCGTACGACCGTCAAGGTTCCCGACGACGTGGATCGCGCGATGCGAGACGAAGCCCAGCGTCGTGAGATGACGCTGTCCGAGTGGGCGCGCGAGGCCATCGAGGCCCACCTCCCACGCCAGGGTGGCGGCCGGCGACTGCTCGCCACCGGTGCGGGGAGCAGCGGCCGGTCTGACGTGGCGGAGCGTGCCAACGAGATCCTCGCCGTCGAGCTCAGCGCCACCCGGTGACTCGGGCCGTCATCGTCGATGCTGGTCCGCTGTACGCCTACATCGACGCCGACGACACGCATCACCACCGCTGCGCGGAGTTGCTGGCCGGCCACGACGGGACGTTGATCGTTCCGCAGCTGGTCATCACCGAGGTGTGCCACCTGGTGCAGACCCGCCTCGGTACTCGGGCGGAGCTGCTGTTCCTCGGCGACCTCGCCTCGGGGGCATTCAGCGTCGAGCCGGTAGCCGCCGCCGACTGGTTCCGCGTGATCGAGTTGGTCGACACCTACCGAGACTTCCCGCTCGGAACGGTGGACGCCTCGGTCATCGCGTGCGCCGAGCGACTGGGGATCGGTGACGTCGCAACCCTCGATCACCGTCACTTCCGCCCGATGCGCCCTGCGCACCTCCCGCAGTTCACCCTGCTGCCCTAACCCACGCCGCCGGCCATTGGCCGCGAACCGATCGGCAGTGTTATCACAGACGGGTGGGTGAGGTCGTGGTAGATGGTCTGTTCGGCGGCCTGCCAGGCTGTGTCGGTGCGCGAAGGGATGCCCGCTGTTCGGGTTCGGCGCGAACTGCGGGAAGTCGCTGCTGGAGATCTCCAGCCGGATCCGGGAACCGGCCGGAAACAGATAGCTGGTCGGCCACACGTGAATGGTGTACTCGCTGACCTGACCCGGGATCACCGGCTCGGCACGCTCCAATGAGGTACGCAGTCGAGCATTCTGGATCCCATTGTTCAGGTTCAACGCCGTCCCGTCCGGGCGCAGCGCGACCAGCTTGGCGGTGAAGTCGGTGTCTCCTCCCGGCACCTGCCACGGTCGCGGTCCCTTGAGTAGAGCCCGGCACAAGCTGTGAACTTCTCCTTGGCGATGGATCGACGTCGCCCGCGAGATCGGGGAGGCTCTGGTGCATGTCCGTTGCCGTCAACGTCGTCGGCCGCCAGGCCGAGTTCCAAGCGGCGACGGCGTTCCTCGAGCTGCTCAAGGGAGGACTTACTGGCCTGGTAGTGGAAGGCGACCCGGGCGTCGGCAAGACCACGCTGGGGCTCGCGGCCGTCGATGAGGCTCGCCGGCAGGGGATCCGCGTCCTGGTAGCCCGACCGGCGGCGCCTGAGGCGCAGCTGTCCTACGCATGCCTGGCCGACCTGTTGGGAGATGTCGACACCGGCGTGCTGGACCTCCTGCCTCATCCGCAACGACTGGCCATCGACGGCGTCCTGCTGCGCGCCGACGCGCCCGGCAGCGCCATAGACCACCGTGCGATCGGCGCGGCCTTCCTGACCATTCTGGTGCGGCTGGTCGCCGCCTACGCGGGGCAGGAGGACGAGGCGCGCCGCTGCGCCCGGGCCGCGCTCGGGATCTTCGAGCGGGGCAGCTGCCTCGCGGTCACGGTGTGGCCGATGGTCACCCTCGGGTTCCTGGAGGTGTCGCTGGGCAACTACGACGCCGTTGCCGCAACGCTGGGTCCGCTGGCCGGGGCCGCGCTGGCGATGGGCTACGGGGAACCCACGGCCGCGCCGTTCGCCCCGGACGCTGTCGGGCTCGGCCGCCTGGATGAGGCGCGGGTGCTGGTGGAGCAGCTGGAAGGAAACGGGCGCAGGCTCGACCGGGCGTGGGCCCTGGCGCTCGGCGCCCGCTGCCGCGCCCTGCTCCTCGCCGCCGAGGGCAGTCTCAACGAAGCGGCCGAGACCGCACTCGTCTATCACCAGCGGCTCCCGATGCCGTTCGAGCGGGCCCGCACGCTGTTCGTCCATGGCCGCATCCAGCGCAGGCGACGGCGCAAGCGCGCCGCTGCGGTAGCCCTGCAGGACGCTCTCGACGTGTTTGACGACCTCGGCACGGAGCTGTGGTCTGCCCGAGCGCGGGTCGAACTGGACCGGGTGGCAGTGGCACCTGCACCGGCAGCCGTCCTCACGTCGTCCGAACGCCGGGTCGCTGACCTGGCAGCCAGCGGGATGACGAACCGCGAGGTGGCCGGGGCGCTGTTCATCAGCCCGAAAAACTGTCGAGGCCAACCTCGCCCGCGTCTACCGCAAGCTGAACATCCGCTCCCGGGCCGAACTCGGCGGGCTGCTAGGCACTTCGTGAGTGCGTAGGGAAACACCCGATTCGTTGGGTCGTCCGGGGTCCTAACGTCGACCCATGCCGCTCGACCTGTCCCGCTACCTCGTCGAGTGGTACCGGCCCGACCTCACTGACGAGCTGCTAGAGCTGACGACCGCCAGGATCGACGACTCAGCGGATCGACTGTCGGCCGGGGGTAGCAGCATCCACCTCGGAGAACTGGCAGGGGTGATCGCACTCGCGCTGTCGGGCGCGGCCGTGAACGGGTGGCTCGCCCGGATCGGTCTCGGTGCGGCGATGCTGGGCCAACTGCTGCTCGTCGCCGCTGAGCTGATCTACCCCAGCAGCCCGGCCATCGGTGACCAGATGTTCAACATCGGACCGCCACTGTCGGCGATCGGCCTCCTCCTCGCTGGAGTCGCCGTTATTCGCGCCCGGCGTTGGGGGAGCTGGCACCGGTTCATGCCGCTCGCCTCGGCGCCTACGTGTTCGTCGTCATGACCCCGGTGTTCATCATCTCCGGTGCGCCGCCAGCCCCGGCTGCGGTCTGGGCGATCGCCGGATGGGGCGAGCGGCCACCGCGTCGCCTGCCACGTCCCCGAGAACGCGCCGACGTGACCTCTGCGAGGAAAGATCCTGAGACCCGGTAGCGCCGCGTAGTAGGATCGGTGACTCGAACTGACGGTATCTCGATCCTTGTTGCTCCCAATTGCCCGATTGCTTAGTCCACCACCGCTGCGCTCTAAGCCCCCCGAACTGAACAGCAGAGCTGTTTGATCAACGATGGACTGCTCTGCTGTGGAGTTCGGGAAGCTGAATGCACCCGAGCGGGCGCACCCGCAGGCTGAGGGGGTGGGCAACGCCCGGGTACCCTCGCGGACCATGCAGTACACCGCAGCGGCGCCGGAGATCTGCGCGGATCCGGCGCTGTCATCCCGGAGCTGGTCGCGGGCGATCGGTGATCTGCGGGCCGGGTGGCAGCAGCGTGGGCTGTGGGGGCATCTGGGCTGGCAGGACATCAGGCAGGGCTACCGGCGCTCGGTGATCGGGCCGTTGTGGATCACGATCAGTTTGGGAGTCCAGGCGCTGGGCATGGGACTGCTCTACGCGGCGCTGTTCGGCCAGCCGATCGCGTTCTTCCTGCCCTACCTGGCCGTCGGACTGATCATCTGGCAGTTCATGGCGAGCTGCATCAACGAGGGCGCCGAGGTCTTCATCCGCAACGAGGGCCTGATCAAGCATCTGCCCGCACCGCTGAGCGTGCACGTCTTCCGGCTAGTCTGGCGGCAACTGCTGTTCTTCGGGCACAACGTGCTGGTCTGGGTGGCCCTGGTACTGATCTTCCGGACGCACCTGGGGTGGGGCAGTCTGATGGCGCTGCCGGCGCTGGCGGTGATCGTGCTCAACGGGACCTGGGTGGCGGTGCTGATCGGGATCATCGCGACCCGTTACCGTGACATCCCCCCGGTGACCACCAGCGTGGTCACTCTGATGTTCTTCATGACGCCGATCGTCTGGAACTACGAGGATCTGATCAGCAAGGGTGGCCCGGGAGCGCACCGGGCCCGGCTGGCCGAGCTCAACCCGTTCCTGCACTTCGTCGAGATCCTGCGGCGTCCGATGATCGGCGAGTCCTTCGAACTCCGGCACTGGGTGGTGACGTTGGCCATTACTGTGGTGGGGTGGGCGGCAGCCCTGCTGATCCTGCGCAACTACCGGGCCCGAGTCTCCTACTGGGTGTGATTAGGACTGGGTGTAATAGGACCATGGTCTCCATCGACGTGCGCGGTGCCTGCGTCAATTTCCCGATCTTCGATGCGAAGACCCGATCGTTGAAGAAGGCGCTGCTGGGCACCGTGGGACGGGCCGGCGGCAAGATCGGGATGGACGCAAAGGTGCCGGTTATCGAGGCGCTGCGGGACATCACCCTGTCGCTGCGCCACGGTGACCGGGTCGGGCTGATCGGGCACAACGGGGCGGGTAAGTCCACCCTGCTGCGGCTGCTGTCCGGGATCTACGAGCCGACCATGGGCGTCTCCCGGATCGTCGGGAAGGTCGCCCCGGTCTTCGACCTCGGCGTCGGGATGGACCCGGAGATCTCCGGCTACGAGAACATCATCATCCGTGGGCTGTTCCTGGGGATGACCCGCAAGCAGATGGAGGCCCGCACCGAGGAGATCGCTGAGTTCACCGAACTCGGCGACTACCTGTCGATGCCGCTGCGCACCTATTCGACCGGGATGCGGGTCCGTCTGGCGCTGGGCGTGGTGACCAGCATCGACCCGGAGATCCTGCTGCTCGACGAGGGTATCGGTGCGGTGGACGCGGCGTTTCTGGAGAAGGCCCGCGAGCGGCTCACCGCGCTGGTTGAACGATCCGGGATCCTGGTGTTCGCGTCGCACTCCGACGAGTTCCTCATCGAGCTGTGCACCTCCGGGTTGTGGCTCGACCACGGACAGATCCGCGAGCTTGGCGACCTGCGCACGGTGCTGTCGCACTACAAGGGCAAGGACCCCTACGAGAACCTCAGCCCAGAAGCCCTCAACCGCGTCGCGGGAGCAACCAGATGACCATGGTGGTCACTGTCGTGGTGACGCGGCACCGGCGGGAGTTGCTGGCGAAGTCACTGACGGTGATCAGCGCGCAGACTCGGCGGCCGGACCATCTGGTAGTGGTGGACAACGGGCCGGACGATCCCGCTGAGGAAGTCGTCGCGGACTGCCCGATCCCGGCCACCTACCTGCCGTCGCTACGCAACCTGGGCGGCGCAGGCGGGTTCGCGCTGGGGATCCTGCACGCCCTGGCGCTGGGCGCGGACTGGGTATGGCTGGCCGACGACGACGGCTGCCCTGCCGACGTCCGGGTCCTGCAGACCCTGCTGGAGGAGGCAAAGCGCCGGGACCTCGCGGTGATCTCCCCGGTCGTGGTCAACATCGATGACCCGGAGCGGTTGGCGTTCCCCCTGCGCCGGGGGCTGACCTGGAAGCGCCGCCGCAGCGAACTGGGCACCGACTTCCTGCCCGGCATCGCAAGCTTCTTCAACGGGGCCCTGTTCAGCGCAGACGCGCTGGACGTCGTCGGGGTACCGGACTACCGGCTGTTCGTCCGGGGCGACGAGGTGGAGCTGCACCGCCGGGTGGTCCGCTCCGGGCTGCGCTTCGGCACGACGTTGCGGGCCTCCTACGCTCACCCGGACGGCTCAGCGGAGTTCAAGCCGATGCTGCGCGGGCACTTCCACGCTCAGGACCCCGCCGACGAGATCAAGCGCTACTACACCTACCGCAACCGTGGTTACCTGCTGTCCCAGCCCGGTATGCGACGGATCGGAATGCTTGAGGTGTTCCGGTTCGGGCTGTACTTCCTGGGCACCAAACGAGACCTGCGGGCCTTCCGGCAGTGGCTCAAGCTGCTCCGCCAAGGGCGCGCGGAGCGCTTCTACCGGCACTGATCGTGCGCCCACGGTGCGCCTATCGTGCGCCCCAATGATGCGCGCAGTCGTAACGTTCTGGTCAAAGTATGGGACGGGGCGTATGGGGGTAATGCCGTTGGGGCTAGCCTCCTGGCGTGCTGACATCCGGGCACATCGAGATCTCGCGCCGCCGCTCGCGTACCGGCGACGACGCTGCTGAGCCGACCCCTGACGCCGGCGACAGGCGCAAGCGCGGCCCTCGGCTGCTCCAGTTCGCCGCCGCATTCCTCGGCCTACTCGGTGCCCTGCTGGCCATCGCGGTGCCGCTGCTGCCCGTGATCCAGGACACCACCGTGATCACCTGGCCACGTGCGGGAGACCTCGCCCCGGTCAACGCGCCACTGGTCGCCTACCAGCCGCAGAACATGACCGCGACGATCCCCTGTGCGGCGGCCGTCTCCTTGGACGCGCGGTCCCCGCAGCCGGCATCGCTGCTCGCCACCACCCCGCCCGGGTCGACCGACGGTGCCGCGGTGGGCATGGTGCTGCAGGTCGACGCCGGGAAGTTGACGCTGGTCAGCCGGGGGCAAGCGCTGGGCAACGTCCTGCTCAGTGCCATCCCGCCGTCCCCACGACAGTGCATGATCCAGATTTCCTCTGCCGCCAGGGGCACCACCGCGTCGGCGGGCGCCACCCGGTTCGTCAAGGTCGACCAGGACGTCCGGCCGCAGGTGACCGGCATCTACTCGGCCCTGATCGAGCAGCGGGATCCGGTACGTGGGCTGGCGGTGCAGATCACCGCGGACACCCGGTTCCAATCCGTCCCGCACCCGATCAAGCTCGCCGCGATAGCGGGCGCCGTGTTGGCCGTGCTGATCAGCCTGATGCTGATGCATCGGCTGGACCGGCGGATCGGTCGCCGGGCCCCCCGGGTGCTGCCCTCGGGCTGGTGGCGCCCGACCGGCCGGGACGCCGTGGTGCTCGCGGTGCTCGCCGTGTGGGTNNCGCACCCGCGCGGAGATGGGCTACATCGGCAACTACTACCGATGGTTCAACGCCCCCGAGGCGCCCTTCAGCTGGCCCTACGAGCTGTACGCGCTGTGGTCCCAGATCAGCACGGTGCCGCCGTGGCTGCGGCTGCCCTCGGCCGCGATGGGCGGGGTCAGCTGGATGCTGATCAGCCGTGAGGTGATGCCGCGGCTGGGCCGGGAGGTCCGGCGCAGCGCCGCCGCCGGCTGGGCGGCCGCAGCGGTGTTCCTGGCCTTCTGGCTGCCCTACAACAACGGGCTTCGCCTGGAGCCGGTGGTGGCCATCGGCTCGCTACTCGCGCTGTGCGGAGTGGAGCGTGCAGTGGCCACCCGCCGGGTGCTGCCGCTGACGTTGGCGCTGCTGGCAGCAGCGTTCACGGTCGCGGCGACACCGACCGGGTTCATCGCCGTCGCACCGTTCCTGGTGGCGCTGCGACCGCTGGTGCGGCTGGTGCGCCAACACCTCACGGTCTCCGGCCGGGCCGCGGTGCTCGGGCCGATCCTCGGTGCCGGCCTGCTGGTGCTGGTGGTGTGCTTCGCCGACCAGACGCTGGCCGGGGTGCTGGAAGCCTCCCGGGTCCGCACCGAGATCGGGCCCAACCTGTCCTGGTTCCAGGAGCCGATGCGCTACGAAGAGCTGTTCAGCAACCTGCCCGACGGGGCCTTGGCCCGCCGCTTCCCGGTTCTGCTGTTGCTGCTGTGCCTGGGCACCACCGGGGTGGTGCTGTTGCGCCGGGGTCGCATCCCGGGCGCCGGTCTGGGTCCAAGCCGCCGGCTGATCGGCACCGCAGGGGTGTCGCTGGTGCTGCTGGCGCTGACGCCGACGAAGTGGACGCACCACTTCGGGGCGCTCGCCTCGATCGGCGCCGCGCTGGCCGCGCTCACCGCGCTGGCCACCAGCTCCAGCGTGCTGCGCTCGGCGCGCAACCGGTGGTGGTTCCTGTCCGGTCTGCTGGTGATCCTGGCGATGTCCTCGACCGGCCCCAACGCGCCGTGGTACGTCTCGCAGTACGGGGTGCCCTGGTACGACAAGCCCCCGTCGATCCACGGCATCCAAGCGAGCACGCTGCTGATCGTGGGCGCCGTCCTGGCGGGGTTGATCGCGGTGATCGAGGGGTTCCGGCATGAGCCGGGCACTGTGTCGCCATCGGGGCCGCCATCTGGGCCGCCGCCCCAGCCGCAACGGCGCAACGGGCGGCGCCGCGCCCTGCTGATCGGGTCCGCCCCGCTGGCGGTGTTCTGCGGCCTGCTGGTGTGCGCCGAGGTCGGCGCCATGGCCAAGGCGATAGTCAAGCAGCGCCACGGCTACAGCATGGGCGCCGCCAACATCGCTGAGATCACCGGACACAACTGCAACCTCACCGACGCGGTGCTGGTCGAGGCAGACCGGCGCGCCGGCGCGCTGAACCCGTTGCGCACAAAGCTGCTCGCGGACATCCCCCTGCAGCGCGGCTTCGACACCAACCGGTCCCCGCTGGCCCAGGCGCTGGCATCCAGTCCCCCAGCCGAATCCAACGGCTCCGGGACCAGCGACGCCGAGCAGAACAGCAGGGCGGACGGCCAGGCCCCCAGCACCAGAGGGGACCGCATTCCCAAGCCGGGCACCGACGGGAGCAACCCCGTCGACAAACCTCCGATAGGCCTCGGTGGTGCCGAGATCCCGATCTGGAGCAGCTTCTCCCCCGACAGTCCCGGCACCGGCATCCTGCGCTCCACCTGGTACGCGTTGCCCGCCGCGGCCAGCCAAGGCACCGCGCCGGTGGTGGTCTCCGTTGCCGGAAAACTGTCGCCCACCACACCGCTAATCGCCGAGTTCGCCCAGCGCACCGACCGTGGTTTCCGCGTCGTCGACCACCTGCAGATCGGCGGGCGAGCCACCGCTGACGGGCCGGGATGGCGGGACTACCGCCTCGGACTGGCAGGTCGGGCCTCTGCGCAAGCGGACGCTGTGCGGGTGGTCGCCACCGACGCCGACGTCACCGACGACGGGTGGCTTGCGTTCTCCGCGCCCCGGGTACCGGTGCTGAGTTCACTGACCGACCTGGTTGCCCCGACGCCACCGGTGTTCTTGGACTGGCCGGTGGGCTTCGTGCACCCCTGCGTTCGCCCGTTCGCGATCCACAATGGCATCGCCGAGATACCCCAGTACCGGCTGCTCCCCGACAAGATGCTGAGTGACCAGAGCAAGGCCTGGTCGTCGGCGGAAGCGGGTGGCCCCCTCGGCTGGCTGCAGATTCTGGCCACCCAGCAGGAGGTACCGACCTACCTCAAAGAGAACTGGGACACCGACTGGGGCAAGCTCATGGTGATCCAGCCCCGGGTACCCGACGCTGAGGCACCTGCTCTGACGACCGGTACCGCCGTGCGAAGCGGCTGGTGGTCCCCGGGCCCGCTACGCAGCGGGGGCCAGACCGCTGAGATATCGCAGTTGGGCCGCTGATCGACTAGAGGAGGTGACGCACCCGAGGGAATATCGCAGTCCCGGGGCCCCTGTGTCCCTGTGGGGCCCCTCGCGGAAACGAGGGGGAGGTGTTCCGCGAGGGGCGGCGGATCCGGCTGGGGGTCCCGAACCCGCACGTCTCATTGTGCCACTATTGTTATGCTCCATGCGAGTGATACCCCGGCGCGCCGCGGCATACCGTGCGCGCCACGTCGGGGTATCACTCGCATGGAGCATACCAATAGTGGCACAATGG
>QHBY01000248.1 GCA_003244245.1 Pseudonocardiales bacterium | reverse complement strand
AAACACATCTATCTACACTAGGGCGGCGGTCAAGGCCCGGACAGCAAGCCCCGTAGGAGCGCATTCTTCGAAGGCGGCCAGGGCAAGCAGCAGGCTGTAATCGGGATCACTATCGACAGTGCCCAGCGCCTGCCGGGCGATAGTCTGTGACAGACGTTCCATGGTGGCGCGGTCGGATTGGTTGGAGCAGGCCAGAAACTCCGCTACGAGGGCGAGGCCGTCTACCACTTCACCGTCGGAGCCGGCCCAGAGCTGGGCGGCTTTTAGTCGTTCGTCGTGGAGCAGGTAGGCGTCCTGGCGGCCGGAATTTTCCCAGTCACGGGCCCACCGTTCCAGATCTGCCCGCCAGCGAAGTTGATCGGTGGATGCCTCGATGGCGTGCCGAAGCGGCACCCAGGAGCGGAACAGCGCCTCATGTGCCACTTCAAGGATGGCGTCGTCTCCGCCTCCGTGGCTGGTCAGCAACCGCGCAGCGATGAACGCCTCGACGACCCGCCACTGGGCTCGGTCACTGCGCTGCGCAGCACCCGCCGGCGAGTCGGTTCGTTCTCGCCGATCGTGACGAACTTCAGCAGCGTCGGCAGCACCTCATCGGTGCCCCCCAGCTCCGCGGCGACCTTGTCGGCCTGGCGGGTCAGCACCCCGGTGACCCCGCCGATGCGCTGGTCGGCATCGCCGGTCAACATCCCTCCTGGGCCCGCGGCAAGCCACAACTCCTGCAGCGCGTACGCCAGCAACGGCAGTGCATCGCCGCCGGCGTCGGCAGCCATCCGCTGTGGCAGGGTCGGCGGGTCAAAGGTCAGTCCCGCACGGCGGGCCGGCTGCTCGATCACCTCAACCAGCGCCGCGCGACTCAGCGTCCCCACCGCGACCGGATCACGAAACAACCGAGCCTGCTCGGTGCCCAGAAACCCGGTCAGGAACTCCGACCGCATGATCATGATGATCCACAGCCGCGGGTCGGCATCCAGGGCGCGGGCGAGCAGGCCCAGGAGGTCATCACGCTCGGCCTCACCGGAGAGAGTGATCAGCTCTTCAGCCTGATCGACGATCACCAGCACCGGGGCACTCGGGCGTGCCTGCACCACACGAAGCTCGTCGGCAAATCGAGGAGCCGGCACCTCCTCGATGGGATGTCCCGGACATGCCGCCGCGAGGCTTCGGGCGAGGCTGCGCAACGGATGGTCCCCGGGGACTACAGGTGGCACGACGATCCAGCCGCCGCGGCGCTGCCGTAGCCGCGGCACCACGCCGGCCTGCACCAACGACGACTTTCCGGCACCCGAGGGACCGACCACCGTGATCAGCCGATTGGCCTGCGCCGCGCCTACCGGGTGAAGACGGTCGAGCAGCTCGGTGATCTCGGCGTCGCGGCCGAAGAACACGGCCGAGTCGTTTTCGGTGAACGCCTCTAGCCCAGGGAATGGCGAACGATCCGAGTCCCAGACCGGACGAGCCGGCAACGCCAAACGCTCCTCAGCACGGTGCTGCCAGATCATCAACCCGATGATCAACAGAACTGTGACGCCAGCCAATGGCAACGACTCTCGCCGAAGGAACTCCAAACCCCACGGAAGGGCGCCCGTGCTGTTGGTCAGATTGCCGGTGGCCACTCCAAGCAAGGTCACCAATAAGAACAACAGAACCTGAACCGGCAACAGTGAGCGCTTGCGGGTCATGCACCAGCCTCCCAGCTCTCCGACGTGTCCGGCTGGTGTGCACGGTGTGTCCGGCGGTCATGCCCGGCGGACCCGAACGTATTCTCCGGTACCTAGCATGATCCGCCGGTATGTCGCCGGCCGCCACCGTCAGCCCGGAGCACCTGATGACCTCGCGGGGCAACTCCCCTCGGGTGGTCGCCGCCCCTATGGTTCGGCGCACGGGCGGTGGGTCATCAGCTGGCGCGGATCTCCCGCCATATCAGCACCGAAGACGTAGCAAGCAAGGATAGGGGCTCGTTCAGCGCGTCAGGCGCTCCAACTGGACTCCTACCCCAGGCCTGCTCCAAGACCAGCTCACCGACGCGACGGGATACCCGCTTCCGCCCGTCCCGTCCTGCAGCAGCCAACACCCGCGTGCCATTAGCGTGCCATTAACACCGGTCAACCACGGTCACTAGCGGAGCCTCGTGTCCCGGCCTGATCGTATGGACACTTTATGGTCACAAAATACATCCAGATGACTCAAGGAGATCACAGACGACCAGCGTTTGCAGGCGATTTTAATTGGGTTCTGGGTTCGATCCCCAGGCGGCCCACAAGACAATATAGGTGTTGGCCTGCGTCTTTAGCCACCGTGCTGGATCTTGACCTAGTCCGGGTGATCTTGTGTGGGGCCGACGTGGGACCATGACACCGAGTTGCCAACGCTCACATCACGTGATGTCGATCCAGGATGGTCGGCCCCACCACCGTTCCTCGTGCTTCTGCTCGCTCGAATCTGCGAGCGAATCATCAGTGGTGGGAGGGCGGTGTTGATCGCTGTGGCGGGATGGTGATGCGTGGCGGTCGTCTAGCCGAGCGTTGGTGGCTGGTGTGGTGGCCGTTGCGGATGGCGCGGGAGGTGGTGCCGGCGGAGGATCGGCGCCGGTGATCAGGGATGGCTCGGAGGTGTTCTGGCCGCTTCGCATCAGGGGCGTGCCTTGGTTATGACCTGCCTTCTTGGTCGCCGGCGTCGACCTGGCCCACCGGTTGGCTTGATCAGAAGCTTGTCCCGCGGGCGCGCTCGCGTGACTCCTCACAGAAGTGCCGCACGGTGGCCTCTGTCCAGGCCAGCGCCGATCTCGATCCTCGTCCTGGAAGGAGCTCTGGAGCCGCATGGTCATGTTGGCCGATGTCATCGATGCCGTGGTGGGTGCGGATACCCACCGCGACACCCACACCCTGGAGATCACCTGTGCGGTGCCAAAACTTGATACAGGGTGTGACCAGGTGGTTCGCTGGTTGGGCTAGGCGGCTCGTCGATACTCGTTGATCAGTCCGCTGAGGACTCGATGGCGTCGGATCGGGGCGTTGCGGGGGATCACGGTGGTTGGGTCGTAAGTCGGCGGGTGTTGGTTGAGCCCCTGGTGCGGCCGGTGGTCGTTGAAGTGGCGCACGTACTGGTTGAGGACGGCTTGGGCGTGTCGTTCGTGGTAGATCAGCATACGGTCGGTGCATTCGGCGCGGACGCTGCCGATAAACCGTTCCGCATAACAGTTCGCCCGGGGCGTCCGCGGAGGGATCTTGACCACGGTAATGCTTTCGGAGCCGAAGACGGCATCGAAGGAAGTGGTGAACTTGGCGTCCCGGTCGCGGATCAGGAAGCGGAAGGTGCTGATCTGGTCACCGAGGTCTGTCAGAAGGTTACGGGCAGCTTGGGTGGTCCAAGCCGCGGTCGGGTGCGCGGTCACACCGAGCAGGTGGACCCGCCGGGTGTGGACTTCCATCACGAACAAAACGTAGAGGCGGCGCAGCGTGATGGTGTCGAGGGTGAAGAAGTCGGTGGCCAGCAGCCCGGTGGCCTGAGCGCATAGGAAGGCTCGCCACCCGGTGTCTGCCCGGCGGGGTGCTGGACCCAGCCGGGCAGCAGCCAAAATCCGGCGGATAGTGCCGGCGCCCACGCGGTGCCCGAGTCCGGCGAGTTCGCCTTGGAGGCGGCGGTGGCCCCAGGAGGGTTCTCCTGTGCCAGGCGTAGCACCAGAGCCCGGATCTCGTCGGTGATCAGTGGGCGGCCTGATCGGTTGGGATAGGTCCAGTGTCTGGTGATCAGGCGGCGGTGCCAGGCCAGCAGCGTGGCAGGGGTGACGATTCGATGCTGACGCAGTAGTCGGGGAAGCGGCCGAGTCAGGGCGGACAGGATCGCCCGGTCTGGCCAAGTCAGGCGAGGCCTGGTCACCTGGCGGCGTAGTACCGCAACTTCGTGACGCAGGATGAGGATCTCGACGTTCTTGGCCGCACTGATGCTCGCGAGCAGCTTGAGCCAGCCGAACAGCCTGACCATGACCAGATACAGCAGCCGGAACAGCACAGTACGCGATCATGCCATGATCACAGACCAACACCGAAACCGCAGATCACCACAATTGTAATGAGTTTTGGCACGCCACAGGGGTGCTGGCGGATCTCAGCCACGCAATCGCGTTCGGAGAACAGGCCCTCGCGGGCACCCCCAACGACCACCCCAACCATGAGGCGTATCTGTCCAACCTAGCGGTCGCCTACCGATTGCGGTTTGAGCGTAACGGGGTGTTGACTGATCTAGATCGGGCGATCAAGCTCGGAGAACATGTCACCGCAGGCGTTCCCGACGATGACGCCAACCGCGAGGCGTACATGTCCAACCTAAAGAGGCTGCGCCTCGGA
>QHBY01000247.1 GCA_003244245.1 Pseudonocardiales bacterium | reverse complement strand
AGCGCCGCCACATTGCCGCTGCCGTCATATCCCTTGGCCTCTGCGCCTCGCGATGCGCAGAGCAATGCTTGAAACCTGTGGATGAGCAAGATCAACGGAGGGTCGTACCCTCCCGATCATCCTGAAGTCCTCAAGCAAGATCGGCGCAGCAACGCCGGTCGGGAAGGTACGACCCATGTTCACCGTAGTCCCCGAGCCCGCCGGAGACGACGTGCGCACTGGGAGCGTCGAGTTGGGTGAGTCCTCGTCGTTGATCGATCAGATCGTGCGTGAGGGTGCCCAGCGGATGCTGGCCCAGGCGTTGGCGGCTGAGGTCGAGGAGCGCATCGCTCGGTTCGCCGACGAGCGCGACGAGGCGGGCCGGCGCCTGGTGGTGCGCAACGGCTACCACGAGCCCCGCGAGGTACTCACCAGCGCCGGCGCGGTGGAGGTCCACGCGCCGCGGGTCAACGACCGCCGAGTCGATCCCGACACCGGCGAGCGAGCGCGGTTCACCTCGGTGATCCTGCCGCCGTGGTGCCGCAAGACCCCGAAGATCAACGAGGTGTTGCCGTTGCTGTCCCTGCACGGCCTGTCGACCAGCGACTTCCGGCCAGCACTGGGCCAGTTCCTGGGCTCCTCGGCGGGACTGTCGGCCTCGGTGATCACCAAGCTGACCGAGACGTCCCGGGCCGAGCAGCGCGCCTTCGCCGCCCGGGACCTCTCCGATGTCGACTATGTGTATCTGTGGGTCGACGGGATCCACGTCAACATCCGCCTTCAGGAGCACACGCTGTGCCTGCTGGTGATGATCGGTGTCCGCGCCGACGGCCGCAAGGAGCTCGTGGCGCTGGCCGACGGGTACCGGGAATCCACCGAGTCTTGGGCCGATTTGCTGCGCGATGCCGCTCGGCGCGGGATGCGCGCCCCGGTGCTGGCGATCGGCGATGGCGCGTTGGGGTTGGGGGGCGCGCTACGCGAGGTCTTCCCGGCCACCCGAGAGCAACGCTGCAGGTTCCACAAGATCGCAAACGTGCTCGCCGCGCTGCCCACATCCGCCCATCCGGGGGCGAAGAAGGCCCTGGCGGAGATCTGGAACGCGGAGGACCGCCGCCACGCTCTCGACGCCGTCGCCCGGTTCACCAGCGCCTACGGCGCGAAGTTCCCCAAGGCCGTCGCCAAGATCACCGACGACCTCGACGAGATGCTCGCGTTCTACAACTACCCCGCCGAGCACTGGGTTCACCTGCGCACCACCAACCCCATTGAATCTACTTTCGGGACCGTACGACACCGGACCAAGGTCACCCGCGGACCCGGTTCGCGAGCCGCCGGGCCCGCCATGGCGTTCAAACTCATCGAGGCCGCACAGGCCCGCTGGCGGACGGTCAACGCACCCCACCTCGTCGCCCTCGTCCGAGCCGGAGCCCGCTTCGAGGCCGGCAAGCTCATCGAGCGACCCGACGCTCACCCCGTCAACACCCCCGCCGAGGAAGCCGCCTAAAAAATCTTGATCCACAGGTATTGACAATTGCTCCGATGCGCATGCGCCAGACCACATGGGGATTGGGTCCGCTCGACGGCGCGCCAGCAGCCACGATCACGAGGTTGAGTTCAGCAGGCACCACTTCGGCGCGCCACCGAGTTTCGCGCATCCGTTGCCCGGCCGGCATTGCAGTTGACGATCCCTACCTGACAGACTGATCAGCTTGAGCGAGGGAGTCCTGAACAGCCGCGCGTGATGTTCGTTAGCCGTTCGTTTGCTGAGATGGACATACAGGGTCGGTGACCGGCGGCTGAGGTGGGCATGATCGAGACGTATGGATGTCCGGCGGGCTCGAGTTGAGGATGCGCTCGCGGTTGCCGTCGTGCACGTGCGGTCATGGCAGGCGGCCTATAGGGGTCTGGTGCCCCAGGACTATCTCGACGGTCTTGACGTCGATCGGCGACGTCTTGCCTGGGAGCGAATCCTGGCCGCCACGGATTGGCCCCGGGCGGGAACCTTGGTAGCGGAGATCGACGGTGAGGTGATTGGTTTCGCCAACATCTGCCCCACCCGCGACGACGACACCGATCACGACGTGGTCGGGGAGGTCTCCTCGATCTACGTTGTCCCCGAAAGGTGGGCCACGGGCGCAGGGCGCCGGCTCATGGCCGCCGCCGTCCGTTCCCTGACCGATGCCGGCTTCTCCCAGGCCACCCTCTGGGTGCTTGACGCCAACACTCGGGCTCGACGGTTCTACGAGGCCGGCACCTGGCGGCCGGACGGGGCCACAAAGCAAGACGAGACGCGGGGCTTCCCGCTCAACGAGGTGTGGTACCGCTGCAGTTTGCTCTGGCCTCGCTCGACCGACCCCGAGTCCTGAGCTGATCTGAACCATCAACAGGAGGACAAGCCGGCGGCCGGCGTAACGATGAGCGATCGGTCACTAGCTGTGGCGGAGCAGCCTGCGGAAGGACGGAGAGCCCGATGTCAAGCTCAATGGTGAACTTCATCGCGATCATCATCCGTCGCTCCGGTGCGATGAGTTTGAAGCCATGCTGATCTACTCGATGAGCGTCTCGGTGGACGGCTTTATCGCCGACCGCGCGGGCGCGTTCGGGTGGACGGTCCCTAACGAGGAGCTGTTTCGTTTCCACATCGCGCAGA
>QHBY01000246.1:30547-38593 GCA_003244245.1 Pseudonocardiales bacterium | reverse complement strand
TACCTGGCGCGCATGATCGAGGCGGGGGAGGATCCGCGCTTCGTCGCCCGGCGGCTCTGCATCCTCGCGTCCGAGGACGTCGGCCTGGCCGATCCCTCCGCGTTGCTCGCCGCTACCGCTGCGGCGCAGGCGGTGCAGCTGATCGGGATGCCCGAGGCGCGGATCAACCTGGCCCAGGTCACGATCCACCTCGCCCTCGCCCCCAAGTCCAACGCGGTGATCACCGCGATCGACGCGGCCCTGGCCGAGGTCCGTGCCGGTGCCACCGGAGCCGTCCCCGCTCACCTGCGCGACGGGCACTACGCGGGCTCCGCCCGGCTCGGTCACGCCCAGGGCTACCGCTACCCGCACGACGCACCCGACGGCGTGCTGGCCCAGCAGTACCCCCCGGATGCCCTGGTCGGCCGTGACTACTACCAACCCAGCGGCCACGGCGCCGAACGCGCCCTGTCCGAGCGGGTGACGCGGTTGCGCCGAATCATCCGCGGCAGCTGATCGCGTTCTGGAGGCAGACTGCGGTTTTTGGGCTCGGAATTACCGCAGTCTGTCTCCAGAATGCGGGAACAGCAGCGGGTTCGGGACTTCCAGGTACACAGATTGGGCGTCCAGGGGAGCTCGGACCTCGTCGATGCCGTGAAGGCGGGTGAACAGGTTGCCCTTGCACGGCAAGGTGGCTGCCGTCAGCCATCGACGAGCCAACCGGTCTCCGTCCCGACCGGCCGCGGCGAGTCCAGGCAGCGCCGCATGCAGCCGGCCGGCCATGGCGTCCAACAGCTCGGGCTCCCCGGCCAAGCCATCCACCGCGAGGCAGCCGACCACGGCCATGGCCTGGTTGCGTAGCAGGTAGTAGGACATCCGGTCCTCGACGATCCGGTCGTCGACCACCATCAACGCGGAGTCCGTGGCTCCGCGCGCCCGCAGCAGCTC
Source organism: Pseudonocardiales bacterium (assembly GCA_003244245.1). GTDB lineage: Bacteria > Actinomycetota > Actinomycetes > Mycobacteriales > Pseudonocardiaceae. Next base: position 37,666 of record QHBY01000246.1, on the reverse strand, counting down.
CGGAAGCCGCGACGCAGCCAGGTAGTAGCCCTCGTTGTCCCGGAACGCGCCACCAACCACCTGCCCATCCGGGGCGATGCGTACCAGTGTGTTCTGCTGGTGGGCTTCCAGGCCGATCCCGGTGGCTGCGTGGAGGTGCAGCATCGGCACCAGCACGAGATCGGTGTACGAGGCGACCCAGGCCGTTGGGTCCAGACCGCGGGTGGCCACCAGCTCGGCCAGTCGAGACGAGCCGCGTCGCGGTCGGGGAGCGACCAGGCCCACCAGGGCGCGCAGCTCTGAGATCTGCTCGGGCACCTCCCGGACCGCGACGTCCAAGCCGTTGAGCTTCGGGCCGCCGGGCCGTTGCGGCTCGTCGACGGCGAGCCAGCCCGGGTCCCGCACGATCGAGAACGACGGGTGCGCGGTGGTGGTGGCCGCGAGATAGCCGAGATCCAGCAGGCGGTGTATCTCCACCCCGCGGCGCAGCTCCTTGCGGGTCAACTCGCGCCGGGAGTTGGTGATCCGCAGCCCCAGCGACAGCTTGAGCATCACCTCCGTGCCGGGCCGGTAGACGGTCCGAACCGAGGAGGTGGGATGCCACGGCGCCCCGCGTTCTCCCAGCGGTTCCAGCAGGCCGGCCTCGACCAAGGCAGCAACCCGCGGACGGCGCAGGGCGTCCCGGGCCTGCCACGGATGGGCGGGCACCAGAACCCGCCCATGGTCGTCGGCGAACTCGGCGAGATCGGCGAACAACGCGGCGGTGTCCCGGCCGTGTAGCGCGGGGGAGTCCGTCACCGCGTCTTGCGACACCACAGCCGGGTCGGCGGCGAACCAGTGCAGCCGAAACGAGCCGCGCAGCTCCGGCGACCAGGCGGCGGCTTCGGCGGGCGTGATCCCGTCCCGGTTCTTGGGAGCCGGGTGGTGCAGGTGGCCCAGCAGCAGCGCCTGCTCGGCGTCTAAGAATTCGTCGCGGCAGGGTTCACCCGATGGGTGCGCGTCGGCCCCGGGGCCGGACAGGAATGCTGCGACTCGGCGCACCGAGTCGGCGGTCCGCTCGACCAGGTCGGCCAGCTCGCCAGCTGGGATGCCGCCGGGCAGCACCCCACCACGGGCGACGGCCTCCGTGGCGACCAGAGCGACCGCGAGCACCGGGTCCGCCGGGCCGGCGTCGGCGCCGTCGGCGCGCTGCAGTCGCACCGGGCCGAACCGGTGCCATCCGGTGATCGACGCGTACTGCACGTCGGTGACCAGGGCCAGCCCGATGGCCGGCAGCGCGACCTGCAGCGGACCTGGATGCACCGGCATACCCGTCTCCCGGGTCCAGCAGCGCAGCAGCGCCTCCAGGTGGGCGTGCTCGGCGGCCGCTCGGAACGAGCCGGTCTGCAGGGGGTCAGCGCTCGTCGAGGACGTCATGACCGCTCCTCGTCATGGCCTGCGGCGAGCACCGCGTCGAGCAGCGAGTCGATGTCGTGCTGGCGGGCCGTCGGGTTGAGCAGGGTGAGCTTGAGGCATACCGACAACGGTGCGGTGGGGCCGTCCAGCCGCACCTCAGTGCGGCCGACCAAGGCCCGCCCGCTGCGCAGCAGCCGCCGACGCAATGCGGAATTCAGCGTGCTGTCGCCGCCGGCTCGCGATCCGCGGTAGCGGAACACCACGGTACTGAGTTGCGCGGGGGACACCAGCTCCAGCGCGGGCTCGGTGTCGATCCGCCGCTGCGCGTACCGCGCGAGGTCGTGGCAGGCGTCGACCATCCCGCCCAGCCCGGCGCGACCGTGGGCCAAGATCGTGGCGGCGATCTTGACCGTGTCCGGCCGGCGGGTCGTCTGCAGGCTGCGGCCCAGTAACCCGTCGTAGCCGGCCAGCGTGTCGTCGACCGGGTTGAGGTAGGCGACCTGGCGGTTCAGCGGGTTGAATCGGGTGGCGTCGCGCAGCAGCACCGCGCTAGCGGAGGCAGGCTGCCAACCGATCTTGTGCAGATCCAGGGTGACGGAGTCGGCGCAGGGCAGACCAGCCAGCAGCGGGGCCATCCGATCGGAGAACAGCGCACCGAACCCGTACGCCGCGTCGACGTGCAGCCACACTCGGTGCTCGGCGGCCAACGCGGCGATCTCGGGTAGCGGATCGATGGAACCGAAGTCCGTGGTGCCCGCGGTGGCCACCACCGCCACGGGGGTGACAGCAGCACCCAGCTGCCTGAGCTGCGTCAGCTGGGTGGCCAAGGCGTCTGGTCGCATCCGGTATCGGTGGTCGACGGCGATCGGGCGCACCGCGGCTTCGCCCAGACCCAGCGCGGCGCAGGCGCGCTGCACCGAGAAGTGCGCCACGTCGCTGGCCAACACTACCGGGCGTGGCAGCCTGGCGACGCCGTCGCGGCAGGTGTCCACCCCACGCTGACCAGCGGCGTACTCCCTGGCCAGCAGCAGCGCCAGGAGGTTGGACATCGACCCGCCAGGAGTGAACACCCCGCCGGCGTCGGGACCCCACCCCGCCATCCCGGCGAGCACCTCGACCACCCAGCCCTCGACGGCGAGCGTGGCGGGGCCGGAATCGTAGGTGTCCAGTGAGGCGTTGCCCGCGGTGGCCAGGGCGTCTGCGGCCACCGCGACCGCCAATGGCGGGGGTTGCAGATGTGCGGCGGCGTGCGGGTGGGACAGGTCCAGCCCGTGCCTGGTCAGCGCCGTAGCCAGCCGGTGCAGCGCAGCGTCGGGGCCGCAGCCGTACTCGGGCAGCGCGGCCGGCCCGAGCAGGGCGCGGGCGGCGGCGAGAACCTCATGCGGTGCGCCGGGCGGTAGCGGGCCGGTCGCGCGTGTCTCGGCGAGCGCGTCGCGCATGGTGCGGGCCACCAGGGTGATGAGCTCGTTCAAACCCTCCCTGCTGCCGGCCAACGCGCTGGGTGGGATGGGAGGTGCGGCGCCGTCGTCGCCGGCTGCGGTAGCGGGTTGGTAGGGGGCCGTGGCGGCCGGGATCACGGATCCTCCGAGGCGGTTCAGTCATCGAGCGTTTAGGAGAGGCTAACCACAACACCACGGCCCGCCAGCCGGGGTGCTCCGATCTCGGCGCTACGCGATAGCCTGTCCGCCCATCACCGGCGCGGCGCGCAAGTCGCCGCGGTCGGTGACCGCCATCGGTAGGGAGGGCATGTGTCGGCAGGTCAGATCGCCGCGCTGATTGCCGCTGGGGCGTTTGTGGTGCTGGTTGGCCTGCTCGCCGTGCCACTGATCAAGTTGGGCCGTACCTTGGACGAGGCGACGCTCGCGATCCGAAAGGCCAGCGAGGACGCCGATCCGCTGTTCAGCGGCGCGAATACGACCGTCACACAAGTGAACGCCCAGTTGGAACGGCTGGACGGGATCACTGCGAACGCCCAAGCCGTGACCGGCAACGTGTCCGCGCTGACTTCCCTGTTCACCGCGACGCTGGGGGGCCCGTTGGTGCGGGTGGCAGCGCTATCATATGGCGTCAGCAAAGCGATGCGCAGTCGCCGCAAGAGCAGCAAGGACGTTGCATCCGGGCGCCGGCCACGGGGGCGACAACGGAATGGGGGCAAGCGGTGAAGGGGATGCTCTGGTTCGGTCTGGGCATTGCCGCCGGGGTCGCGGCCAGCCGCAAGGTTCGCGTCGCCGCTCATCGGATCACTCCCGCGGGCGCGGCCGAGAATGTCGGCGACGGGATTAGAGAACTGGCGGCAGCCGTTGGCTCCTTCGGTGCAGAGGTGCGCGCCGGGATGGTCCAGCGGGAGGCCGAGCTGCATTCCACCGTCGCCCAGCGTACCGGCATGGACCTTGGATCGAGGCAGGCTGGCGTCCGAGCATCAGCGGCGGCGCGGGCCTAGCCTCGACGCAGCCACGGAGATTGCGCGTAGGTTGCTAGCGGTTTTCTCTGCACTGGCAAGCCGCAGTACTATTTGGCGCCGCCACGCGGTGGTAGTAGTTGGCGCCGCCACGCGGCGCGTACCCATCACGCTTCTCGAGGAAGGCCCGTGCAGACCCACGAGATCCGTCAGCGGTTCCTGGACCGTTTTGAACGCTCCGGGCATACCGTGGTGCCCAGCGCCTCGCTACTGGTTGCCGACCCGAATCTACTGTTCGTCAACGCCGGCATGGTGCCCTTCAAGCCGTACTTCCTCGGCCAGGCGACACCGCCCTACAGCCGGGCGACCTCAGTCCAGAAGTGTGTGCGTACCCCGGATATCGATGAGGTCGGAAAGACCACCAGGCACAACACGTTCTTCCAGATGGCGGGCAACTTCTCTTTTGGGGACTACTTCAAACAAGGCGCCATCGAGCATGCCTGGGAGCTGGTGACCGGCTCACAGGACGCTGGCGGCTACGGCTTCGATCCCGACCGCATCTGGGTCACCGTGTACACCGACGACGACGAAGCTGAGCAGTTGTGGCGCACAATCGCTGGGATACCCGCTGAGCGCATCCAGCGCCGGGGTATGGAAGACAACTTCTGGTCCATGGGCGTGCCCGGACCGTGCGGCCCCAGCTCCGAGATTTACTTCGACCGTGGGCCGGATTTCGGCCGGCCCGGTGGGCCGGTCGTCGACGAGGACCGTTTCCTGGAGATCTGGAATCTCGTCTTCATGCAGAACGAGCGCGGTGAGTCCACCGGGCCTGGCAAGGGTGACTTTCCGATTCTCGGCCCGCTTCCCGCGAAGAACATCGACACCGGGATGGGTATCGAGCGGGTGGCACTGTTGCTGCAGGACGTGCCCAACGTCTACGAGACGGACTTGCTGCGACCAGTGATCACTCTGGCCGAGCGACTCTCCGGCCGGCGCTACGGCGCGGACCCGGCGGACGACGTACGCTTCCGGGTGATCGCCGACCACGCCCGCACCGGCGTCATGCTCATCGGGGACGGTGTGACGCCCGGCAACGAGGCCCGCGGCTACGTCCTGCGCCGGTTGCTGCGCCGCACCGTGCGCTCCGCTCGGCTGCTCGGCGTCACAGAGCCGGTGCTCAGCGACATCACCGCGGTGGTGCGCGACACGATGGGTCCGTCGTACCCCGAGATCGACACGGACTACCAGCGAATCGAGGCGGTCGCCCGCGCTGAGGAGGAGGCGTTCCTGGCGACGCTGTCCGCCGGATCGCGAATCTTCGATCTGGCGGTGGCGCAGACGCGCCGAGCCGGCGGCTCGCAGCTGTCCGGCGACCAGGTGTTCCAGCTGCATGACACCTACGGTTTCCCGATCGACCTCACCCTCGAGATGGCGACCGAGGCGGGCCTGCGCGTCGATGAGAACGGCTTCCGCACGCTGATGGCGCAGCAGCGAGATCGGGCCAAGGCCGACGCTGCAGCCCGCCGCTCCGGGCACGGGGACCTCAGCGAGTACCGCACCGTGCTCGACGCGCACGGACGCACGGACTTCATGGGTTACGCCGATCTCAGCACCGAGACCCGGGTGGTCGGTCTTCTCGTCGGCGGCACCGGGGTTCCCGTCGCCGGTGCCGGCACCGCGGTGGAGGTGGTGCTCGATCGCACCCCGTTCTACGCCGAGGGTGGTGGCCAGCAGTCAGACTCCGGCACTCTGGTCGGCGACGGGTTCGCCGTCGAGGTGGCCGACGTGCAGTCCCCGGTGGACGGCTTGTCAGTACACCGGGGCACGGTCGTCTCCGGCGAAGTTGTACTCGACGCATCGGTCTACGCGCAGGTGGACATCACCCGCAGGCGCGCGGTGGCCCGGGCGCATTCCGCGACGCATCTGGTGCACTCCGGGATTCGCCGGGCCTTGGGCAGCAGCGCCGCGCAAGCTGGCTCGCTCAATGCCCCGGGCCGGCTGCGGTTCGACTTCACCTCGCCGGGCGGTGCGGTGCCGCCCAGCGTGCTGACCGACGTCGAGGACGAGGTCAACGAGGTGCTGCTGCGCTCGTTGCCGGTCACGGCCGAGGTGATGCCGCTACAGGACGCCCGCCGTGATGGCGCGATCGCGATGTTCGGTGAGAAGTACGGTGACGCGGTTCGGGTAGTCACCATCGGCGACTACTCCAAGGAGCTCTGCGGTGGTACTCACGTGCCGAACTCGGCCGACATCGGCCTGATCAAACTGCTGTCGGAGGCGTCCATCGGCTCCGGGATACGCCGGGTGGAAGCGCTGGTCGGCCTCGACGCATTCCGCTTCCTGGCCCGCGAGCATGTGCTGGTGGCGCAGCTCGCTGAGCAGCTCAAGGCCCGCCCCGAGGAGCTGCCCGACCGCATCGGCGCGGTGACCGAGCGCCTCCGTGCGGCCGAGCGCGAGCTTGAACGGCTTCGCGCCTCCGCGGTGTTGTCCTCGGCGAGCACCCTGGCCGAGGGCGCCGAGCAGGTCGGTGCCACTGCTCTGGTAGCGACCGAAACGAGCGAGGGGGTCAGCGGTGCAGACCTGCGCGCGCTGGCCACTGAGGTCCGCGGCCGGCTTGGCGAACGACCCGGGGTGGTAGCGCTGTTCAGCGTCGACCATTCGACAAACAAGGTCTCCTTCGTGGTGGCCACCACCGCCGCTGCACGCCGGCTGGGGTTGGCCGCCGGCGCGCTGGTGCCGGTGTTCGGGCCTGCGGTGGGTGGTCGCGGAGGCGGCAAGCCGGATCTGGCTCAGGGCGGCGGTACCGAACCTGGGGGGATCCGAGCCGCGGTGTCGGCCCTGCGCGCCGAGCTCACGGGTCGCAACGGCGCGTGATGGAGTCTGATTCCGGACCCGGTCGTCGCCTCGGCATCGACTTCGGCGAGGTGCGCGTCGGGGTAGCGCTGTCCGATCCGTCCGGGATCCTCGCGACGCCCCTGATCACGCTGAAACGCGACCGGCCGCACGGCGCGGATCTCGAAGCGTTGGCGGCGTTGGTGGCCGAGCATGATGTGGTCGAGGTGGTGGTGGGGCTTCCGCGCACCCTCGCCGGGCGCCATGGTCCAGCGGCGCAGGCGGCAACAGGATACGCCCGTGCCCTGGCTGACCGGCTCGGTGACGCGGTACCAGTCCGGCTGACCGACGAGCGTCTCACTACCGTCTCGGCCGCTCGGGTGCTCGCCGAGCGAGGCGTTCGCGGCCGCAAGCAGCGAGCCGTGGTCGATCAGGCCGCGGCGGTGGAGATCCTGCAAAGTTGGCTCGACACACGGCGCCCGACGAGATGACCGCCGACGCACTCGGTCCCGCGG
>QHBY01000246.1:3801-30484 GCA_003244245.1 Pseudonocardiales bacterium | reverse complement strand
CCGCGGAGGCGGCATTGTGAGCGACGACCTCGGGCTGTTCAGGGACACCACTGACCGAGCTGAGCAGCGCCGGCCACAGCAGCGGATCGATGGCCGTCGGGCACGGCGCCAGATCCGGGAGCGACGCCGTCGACGTGTCGTGCTTGGCACTGTCCTGGCTGTGCTCGTGCTGGCGATCGGCGGGGTGCTGTTCGGGGTCCGCGAACTACAGGCGTGGCGCGCCGTACCCGACTTTGTCGGAGCCGGTGGTGCGGAGACCGTCGTGCAGGTCGAGGGTGGCCAGAGCCTGAGCACGATCGGAGCCACCCTGGTCCGACGCAACGTGGTCGCCAGCGTCCGCGCCTTCGCCCTCGCGGCCGAGGCCGACACCCGGGCCCGAGCTGTGCAACCGGGCTTCTACCAGTTGCGGGAGCGAATGTCCGGCTCAGCCGCGGTGGCGAGGCTGCAAGAGCCGGCCGCTCGAGTTGGGCACCTGGAGATCCGAGGCGGTGAGCAGCTCGACAACGTCGAGCTGCCCGACGGGACGACCGTGCCGGGACTGCTCACCGAGATTTCTCGAGCCAGCTGCGCGGTGATCGCGGGAGCGAGCACGTGTGTGCGCCCTGAGGACCTGCGCACGGCGATGGGCCAGCCCGATCTCAACCAGCTCGCGGTACCGAGCTGGGCCCTGGATCCGATGTCGCGCGTAGAACCTCGTCGACGCCTGGAAGGTCTACTGGTCCCGGGGAACTACGATGTGCGCCCTGGCAGTCCCGCAGTGGAGGTATTGCGGCAGGTGGTGAATACTTCCGCGGCTCGGCTGCTGGCAGGCGGCTTCCCAGCGTCGGCCATGGGCACGGGTCATAGCGCTTACGAGTTGCTGGTGATCGCTTCGGTGATCGAACGGGAGGCGATTGCTCCGGATTTCAGCCGGGTGTCCCGGGTCATCTACAACCGGCTGGCCGCCGGGATGCCACTGCAGATGGACTCCACCATCAACTATCCGCTAGACCGGCAGGAGGCGAGCACGTCGGATGCTGACCGTACCCGTCCCGGCGGGTACAACACCTACATCAATATCGGGTTGCCGGTATCACCGATCGGGTCGCCGAGCGAGGCGGCCATCGCCGCCGCGCTGAACCCCGAGCCAGGGACCTGGCGCTACTTCGTGAAGTGCCAGAAAGCTGGCGCTTCGTGCTTCTCGGTGACGAGAGAGGAGCACGAAGCGGCGGTGCGCGACGCGGCCGCCCGCGGTGTGTTCTAAGCAGCAGCGTGAGTGCCCGTCCACAACTACCCCGCTATCCACAGCTTACGTCCCGACCGGCCCGTGCATCGCGGTGCGCCGGGCAAGCTGGCGGACGTGGGCGATGTGTGGGCGGCTCTGACCGGTGCCGTAGCAGGTGCCGGGGGAGCGATGGTCCTGCGCCGGCTTCCCCGGCCTGTCCGGGTGTCGGTGCCGGTCTGCACCGTGGCTGTGGCCGCACTGTGGGCAGTGGTCGGCGAGCGGGCGAGCGAGGGTCTACCGGTGTGGTGGTGGCCGATCCCGCTGGTTCTCGCCTGGGGTGGCGTGTTGTTGGCAGGTGCAGACCTGATCGCCCGACGCCTGCCAGACGCGCTGACGTTGCCGGCCTATCCGGTCGTCGCCGTGCTGCTGGGCGCCGCCGCAGCCGGTGCAGGGGACGCTGAGCCACTGGCTCGCGCCGCCGCCGGCGCGCTGCTGTGGGCCGGCGGCTATGCCGCTGTGCGTCTGCTCGCACCGGACGCTATGGGTGGGGGAGACGTCAAACTCGCAGGCAGCCTGGGTGCACTCACCGCCGCGACGTCCTGGCCAGGGCTGCTGCTGGCGGTATTGGCGGCGAACGTCCTCACCGCCGTGGTCGCCGGGCCGGCCCGCTTGCTTGGTTACCGCGACGTGCCCCATGGGCCGGCGATGCTCGCGGCGGCCTGGCTGGTGGTGTTACACCAACCGGGGTAATCAGTCAGAGCGTGTTTGTTTCGAATCTTCGCGCGTTCCCTAACACTTCGTGATTACATCGTCACCCGAAAAGGTGACACGTAACCGCGTCGACTCTGACCGGAAACGTGGTTGTCACAAACCATTCATACCGTGCACCGCAGGAACTCGTCGTTAAACCGTCGTTGCCCCCGCCGATCCAGGCGCGAGAGGAGTCATTATGAGCATAGTACGTACGAGGGGGCGTCCGGTGCGTGCGGCCGCCGTCGTCGTGGTTGCGGGGCTCGCACTAGCCGGCTGCGGTAGCCGGGTCGGCGATTCCGGGGTGAGTGGTTCGCCGGCGACCAACTGTGTCGACACCTCCGGTAGCACGGTGAAGGTCGGGTTCCTCAACTCGCTGTCGGGCACCATGGCGATCAGTGAGAAAACTGTGCACGACTCGCTGGCCCTGGCTGCCGAGCAGATCAACGCCAGTGGCGGGGTGCTCGGCAAGAAGTTGCAGGTCGTTAGTGAAGACGGTGCGTCGGAGCCCACGATCTTCGCTGAGAAGGCCACGAAACTGATCAGCTCGGACTGTGTGGCGGCGGTCTTCGGTGGCTGGACGTCGTCGTCTCGTAAGGCGATGCTCCCCGTGTTCGAGGGTGCCAACTCACTGCTGTTTTACCCAGTGCAATACGAGGGCCTCGAGGCGTCGCCCAATATCTTCTACACCGGAGCGACGACTAACCAGCAGATCGTGCCCGCGCTGGATTACCTGAAGCAGAAGGGTGTCAAGTCCCTCTTCTTGGTGGGCTCCGACTATGTCTTCCCGCGCACCGCGAACAAGGAGATCAAGGCGTACGCCAAGGCCAACGGCATCGAGGTGAAGGGCGAGGAATACGCTCCGTTGGGGTATACGGATTTCACGACGATCGTCAACAAGGTGAAATCGGCCGGGGCGGCGGCGGTCTTCAACACACTCAACGGCGACTCGAACGTTGCATTCTTTAAGGAGTACCGCAACGCCGGTCTGACCCCGGCCGCGATGCCGGTAGTGTCCGTGTCGATCGCCGAGGAGGAGATCAACGGCATCGGTCTGGACAACGTGCTGGGACAGCTGACCGCTTGGAACTACTACCAGACCATCGACTCTCCTAAGAACACGGCCTTCGTGCAGGCATTCAAGGCCAAGTACGGCCAGAGCCGGGTGACCTCCGATCCGATGGAGGCGGCCTACACCTCGTTGTTCCTGTGGAAGGCGATCGTGGAGAAGGCGAAGTCGTTCAAGACAGACGACATCCGCAAGGCCGCGGGCGGTGTGAGCTACGACGCCCCGGAGGGGACCGTCACGGTCAACGGTGAGAACCACCACATCGCGAAGACGGCGCTGATCGGCAAGGTCGGTTCTGACTCGCTGATCCACACCGACGGGAGTTCCGGTGCCCCGATCGAGCCGGATCCCTTCCTCAAGAACTACGACTGGGCCAAGGGCCTGACCGGCTGAAAGACTGACCCGTTGAGACGGAGGACGACGGCATGCAAGCCCTGTTCAGCCAGTTGGTGGCCGGTCTCTCGCTGGGTTCGGTCCTGTTGCTCGCCGCCCTCGGGCTTGCGCTGACATTCGGTCAGATGGGCGTGATCAACATGGCCCACGGTGAGTTCATGATGGCGGGTGCCTACACGGCCTTCGTGGCCCAGGGCTGGATTGCCGACGCCGGGACCTCACTGCTGCTGGCTATCCCGCTCGGCTTCCTGGTGGGTGGCGTGATGGGGGTGATCCTGGAGGCTACCCTGATCCGCCGGATGTACCACCGGCCGTTGGATACCCTGCTCGTGACCTGGGGTATTTCACTGATCTTGCAACAGGCCGCCCGGGACATCTTCGGCGCTCCGAACGTCGACGTCCGCGCCCCGATCTGGCTGTCAGGCAGCGTCAACATCGGGGTCACCCAGGTGCCGGCGGCCCGATTGTTCATCCTGGTGCTGGCAGTGGCCGCCGTCGTCGGGCTGTCCCTGCTGCTCAAGACGACGCCGCTGGGGCGCCGGATCCGCGGCGTGGTGCAGAACCGCGACCTCGCCGAGACCGTCGGCATCTCCACCCGGAGCACCGACCGGCTTACCTTCTTCATCGGTTCCGGCCTGGCTGGGATCGCCGGTGTGGCGCTCACCCTGCTCGGCTCCACGGGCCCCACTCTGGGCACGAGCTACATTGTCGATGCTTTCCTGGTTGTGGTGGCAGGCGGCATCGGGCAGATCAAGGGTGCCGTGATCGCGGCATTCGGCCTCGGTCTGCTGCAGGCGACGTTCGAGTACTCAACCACCGCAAGCATTGCGAAGGTCATGGTCTTCGTCGTGGTCGTGGTGTTCCTGCAGATCCGGCCACGGGGCATCTTCAGCGTCCGGACCAGGAGCCTGGCATGACGGTTAGCGCTGCAAAGCTCCCCGGAATGATTAAGCGCAACCGCGCCCTGTTCGGTTTCGTGCTCGGGGCCCTGGCGTTGTTGGTGGTCGCACCTGCTGTGCTGTCGGACTTCCGGCTCTCGCTACTGGGCCGGTTCGTCTGCTACGGAATCGTGGCGGTCGGTATCGGCCTGGCCTGGGGACGCGGCGGCATGCTGACGCTGGGGCAAGGCGTGTTTTTCGGCTTGGGTGGCTACGTCATGGCGATCCACCTCAAGCTCGCCGACGCCGGACCCTCCGGGGTGCCCGATTTCATGCGGCTCTACGGGTCGGGCCGCCTGCCCATCTGGTGGGTGCCGTTTCGGTCCCCGGTCGTGACCCTGCTCGGAGTGGTCTTGATCCCCTCGGTGGTGGCCTTTGGTCTCGGTGTCGCGATCTTTCGCAGGAGGGTTCGCGGCGCGTATTTCGCCATTTTGTCTCAAGCGTTGGCGGCAGCCTTCACGATCCTGCTGATCGGCCAGCAGACCACCACCGGTGGGACGAATGGCCTCAATGGCTTCCGCTCGTTCTTCGGGTTCAACCTGTTCGATCCGGTGAACAAGCGGATGCTGTTCTTCATCGCCGTGGTCACGCTGTTGGTGATGCTTGTCATTGTCTGGCAGCTTTACCACTCCCGGTACGGGGAACTGCTTATCGCGGTCCGAGATCAGGAGGAGCGGGTCCGGTTCCTGGGCTATGACCCGGCCAACATCAAGGTCGTGGCGTACGTATTGGCGGCGGCGATGGCCGGCATCGCGGGTGCGCTGTTCGTGCCCATCGTCGGGATCATCTCCCCGGCCAGCGTCGGAGTAGTACCTTCGATCGCCTTTCTGATCGGAGTGGCGATCGGTGGCCGCGCCACGCTGTTCGGTCCGGCGCTCGGGGCTATCGTAGTGGCCTGGGCCCAGACCGCGCTCTCGGAAAGTTTCCCGTCTTTCTGGAGCTATTTCCAGGGTGCACTGTTCGTTCTGGTGATCGCCTTCCTGCCCGCCGGGTTGTCGTCAGTGAATCTGTCGCGGCGTGTATCGCTGCGCAGGCGGGGCGCCGGTACCCGAACCGACGGGCCCGAGGCGCCACCGCCGGCGACGCCATTCGACGCGGTACGCCCACCGCCGCCGGAACCCGGCCTTTCCGGGGTCAGCGCTGGGACGGAGGCCGGGCGATGACAATAGAAGCGGACTACCTGGAGCTGTCCGAGGTGCGGGTGGTGTTCGACGGATTCGTCGCTGTCGACGGTGTCTCGATGACGGTGCGCCACGGCGATCTGCGGTTCCTAATCGGCCCTAACGGTGCGGGTAAGACCACGCTGGTCGACGCCATCACCGGACTGGCCCCAGCCACCGGATCGGTCCGGTTCGGCCGGACTGAACTGATCGGCAAGAAGGTGCACCGGATCGCCCGGCTGGGGGTTGGGCGCACCTTCCAAACCGCCAGTGTCTTCGAGGAGCTGACCGTGCTGCAGAACCTCGACATCGCGGCTGGGGCAGGTCGCGCTGCGCTGTCGCTGTTGCGCCGCCGCTCGTCGGTGCCACCGGAGGTCGAGGAAGCTATGGACACAGTCGGCCTGACCGCACAGCGGGACCGCCAAGCAGGTGCGCTCGCGCACGGTCAGAAGCAGTGGTTGGAGATTGGCATGCTGCTGGTGCAGAACGCACGGGTACTGCTGCTGGATGAGCCGGTGGCCGGGATGAGCGCCGACGAGCGGGTCCAGACTGGGGAACTGCTGGGCCGGATCGGCGCCGAGCGCACCGTCGTGGTGGTCGAGCACGACATGGACTTCATGCGATCCTTCGCCACCTCGGTCACCGTGCTGCATGCCGGAAAGGTGCTCAGCGCCGGCACGGTCGCCGAGGTGCAGTCCGACCCGAAGGTTCAGGAGGTCTACCTCGGCCGGGCGGAGGTCGCACAGTGACGTCAAACACAGTGACGTCGAACACAGTGACGTTGGATGCCGCGATGTTGGACATGACGGACATCCATGTCGGCTACGGGCGGACGACCGTAGTGCACGGCGCGACCATCGAAGTACCGCCCGGCGGGGTAACCGCCGTGATGGGACATAACGGCGCCGGCAAGACGACCCTGCTGCGGGCCGCGGTCGGGCTGCTCCAGCTCCGTTCCGGGAGGATCATGCTCGGCGACGAGGACATCACACGGTTGCGGCCCAACGAGCGCGTCAAGCGCGGTCTGGGCTACGTGCCGCAGGGACAGCAATGCTTCCCACAACTGACCACCCAGGAGAACCTGCAACTGGTCGCGGACACGCGGCGAGACGGCAAGAAGCTGATCGCTGAGATGCTGGACCTCTTCCCGGCACTGGTCGGGCTCCTGGCGCGCCGGGCGGGCCTGCTGTCCGGCGGTCAGCGGCAGCAACTGGCGATCGCCCGGGCATTGATCACCCAGCCGCGGCTGCTGATTCTGGATGAGCCGACTGAGGGTATTCAGCCCTCCGTGGTGGCGGAGATCGAGCAGACCATCCTGTCGTTAACCTCCCTCCGCGGCCTGTCGATCTTGCTAGTCGAGCAACACGTCGGGTTCGCCCTCGCCGCGGCGAGCCGCTACTACGTCATGGAAGCGGGCCAGATCACCTCCACCGGCACCGGCGGCGCAGACGCCCACGCCGACGTCCGGGCAGCCATGGCGATCTAGAAACGAACCAGCCCTGCCGCTGGCGCATTCAGCGGGCTCAGCGGGGTTATCTGCACATCTCTTACCCCGCTGAGCCCGCCGAATGCAGTCAAGGGGAGGGGAATGATCGGGGTGTGTGGGTGGTTGTACGGGATGTCCGGGCCGGGTGGGCTGTGTCCCCGGGGTCCATCTCAAATTCGCCAGTGCGGACGATCGTTCGGCTGAAGCCGCGGTGTGCCCTTCGCCGAGAGGCGACCAGCACGCTCGGCCCGGACATCCTCGCCCGGCTACTGTTAAGGATGAAAAGTCGTGAAAGGTGATCGAACCGAGATCGTCATCGACGCCGGCGGCACCACTCGGACCTACGAGATCGAAGCCACCCGCAACGGTCGGCGGGTGGAGATCACCCACGGTCGCGGTATCGTCGAGGTCACCGAGGTAACCCGTGGCGGCACGCCGGTACGAACCGCGCGGTTCATGGCCTCCCGCGTCCTTGCCCTAGTCGAGCATCCTGCTGCAAGACCAGCTACCGGCGAGGACACGGTGGCCGTTCCGCAACCTCGGGCGGGTGGCAGCTCAACCGTGCACCGGCACGCCGACGCGCTCTGACAGTCATACTTGGTGACCCATACTCATCGACCGCCGCCGAGCGGGTGAGGAAGGGGCCGACATGCTGCTGTCCCCGCATGAGCAGGAGAAGCTTCTCGTCCACGTAGCCGGCCAGCTGGCCAGGGAGCGGCGAGCCAGGGGACTGCGGCTGAACTACCCCGAGGCCGTCGCGCTGATCACCTCGTGGGTGTTGGAGCGAGCGCGTGACGGGCGTAGCGTCGCCGACCTGATGGCAGGGGGCCAGCGCGTACTTAGCCGCGAGGACGTCATGGACGGCGTACCGGAGATGATCACTTCGGTGCAGGTCGAGGCGACCTTCCCGGACGGCACGAAGCTGGTCACCGTGCACCGGCCAGTCCAGTGACCGACGGGCCCGAGACACCCGGTGAGCTGCTGCTCTCCGAAGATCCGGTCGCGCTGGGGCCGCATAGCGGGCAAGAGCTGCTTGTGCGCAATATCGGCGACCGGCCGGTTCAGGTGGGGTCGCACTACCACCTCGCCGCGGCGAACCCGGCACTGGAGATGGACCGCGCGGCCGCTACCGGGATGCGTCTGGCAGTCCCGGCCGGCACGTCCGTGCGCTTCGAACCCGGCATCGAGCGGGTAGTACGGGTAGTTCCGTTGGGCGGCACCCGTACCGTGCCTGGCCTGCGTCTGGACGTACCGGATCCAGCTGGAGCGGCGCGCGCAGCCGTCGGCGGGGGCAGATGGACGGTTGAGCGAAGCCGCTACGCCACGCTCTACGGCCCCACCGAGGGCGACCGGGTACGGCTAGCCGACACGAACCTGCTCGTGGAAGTCACCGAGGATCGTTGCCGCGGACCACATGGTGGCGATGAGGTGGTCTTCGGCGGGGGCAAGGTGATCCGGGAGTCGATGGGCCAGGCTCGCGCCTCGCGGGCGGACGGTGCACCGGATCTGGTGATCACCGGCGCGGTCGTGCTGGACCACTGGGGGGTGGTCAAGGCCGACATCGGGGTACGAGACGGCCGGATCGTCGGCCTGGGCAAGGCGGGGAACCCGGACATCATGGACGGTGTGCGTGCCGGGTTGGTCATCGGCCCGGGGACCGAGGTGATCGCCGGCAACGGGATGATCCTGACCGCTGGTGGGGTGGACAGCCACGTGCACCTGATCAGCCCGCAGCAGGTGCCCGAGGCGCTGGGGTCTGGCGTCACCACCCTGATCGGCGGCGGTACCGGCCCGGCGGAGGGCACCAGAGCCACCACGGTGACGCCGGGTGCCTGGTACCTGGCTCGGATGCTGGAGTCGCTCGACGAGTTGCCGGTGAACATCGCGCTGCTCGGTAAGGGCAACACCGTCGGGGAGCCGGCGCTGTATGAACAGGTAGCGGCCGGGGCCAGCGGGTTCAAGTTGCACGAGGACTGGGGATCCACCCCGGCGGCGATCGACGCCTGCCTGCGGGTCGCCGACGACACCGGCGTGCAGGTGGCAATCCACACCGACACGCTCAACGAGGCGGGCTACGTCGCAGACACGCTGGCCGCGATCGCCGGGCGGACCATCCACACGTATCACACCGAGGGAGCCGGCGGCGGCCACGCGCCGGACATCATCACCGTCGCCGCCCAGCCGAATGTGCTGCCCAGCTCGACCAACCCGACCCGGCCGCACACCGTGAACACCCTCGATGAGCACCTCGACATGCTGATGGTCTGCCACCACCTCAACCCCGCCGTGCCGGAGGATCTCGCGTTCGCGGAAAGCCGGATCCGGCCATCCACCATCGCGGCCGAGGACCTGTTGCACGACCTCGGGGCCATCTCGATGATCGGATCGGACTCGCAGGCCATGGGGCGGGTGGGTGAGGTGATCCTACGGACCTGGCAGACCGCGCACGTGATGAAGCGCCGGGTCGGGGCACTGCCCGGGGATCCGAGAACCTCGGACAACCTGCGGGCTCGGCGATATGTGGCCAAGTACACGATCTGCCCGGCCATCGCGCACGGCCTGGATGGTGAGGTCGGCTCGGTGGAGGTGGGAAAGCTCGCCGATCTGGTGTTGTGGCAACCCGCGTTCTTCGGCGTGCGGCCGAGCATCGTGCTCAAGGGCGGCATGATCGCCTGGGCGGCGATGGGGGATTCCAACGCCTCCATCCCGACCCCACAGCCGGTCCTGCCCCGGCCGATGTTCGGGGCCGCGGCTGTTACCGCAGCCGCAACCTCGGTGCACTTCGTGGCTCCCGCGGCCGTGCAGGGTGGTCTCGCCGACCGGCTGGCGGTGCGGAGGCGGTTGGTGGAAGTGCGGGACACCCGGGCGCTGCGCAAGGCCGATATGCCGATGAATGATGCGCTGCCGCACATAGCCGTGGATCCGGAAACGTTCACGGTCCGGATCGACGGCGAGGTGGTCGAGCCTGCGCCAGCGGAGGAACTCCCGATGGCCCAACGCTATTTCCTGTTCTGATGACGGTTCTGGCGTCGCTGTTGCTGGCGGATTCGCGGTTGCCCACCGGTGGCCACGCGCACTCCGGTGGGGTGGAGGCGGTGGTCGAGCGCGGTTTGGTGTGTGACGAATCCGACCTCGCGCTGTACTTGGCCGGCCGGCTTCGGGGTACCGGGCAGGTGGTTGCCGCGATTGCTGCGGCCGGTTGCTTGCTGGCGGCTGACACCGCCCCGGTGGACTGGGGGCGCTGGGACGCCGCGGTCAGTGCCCGTACGCCGTCGGCTGCGGCCCGGGCAGCGTCCCGGGCGCAGGGTGTGACGCTGCTGCGTACCGCCCACCGGGTCTGGCCGTCCGCTGCTCTGGAGGCGCTGTGTCACACCGGTCGTCCGCACCACCCGCTGGTGCTTGGGGCCGTGGTAGCCGCCACCGGGGATGGTGCCGACGCGGCGGCGTTGCTCGCGCTGCACCACCTGCTCGGTGGGGCCTGCGCGGCCGCGGTACGGCTGCTGGGGTTGGACCCGATCGCGGTCGCCGCCGTTCAGGCGCGCGCGAGCCAGTCCGCTGAGCAGGTCGGTCTGGCTGCGGTCCGCGTGGGGCGCGAGGTCGTCGCCCGGCAGGACCCCCGCCTACTGCCCAGCACAGGTACCCCGCTGCCGGAGGTGCTGGCCGAACTGCACGCCCGGGCGGAGGTGACTCTTTTTGCCTCGTGAGAACCGACCGTTGCGGATCGGCGTCGGAGGGCCGGTCGGCAGCGGCAAGACCGCCCTGGTCGCGGCGCTATGCCGGACGCTGCGTGAGGAGCTGTCGCTGGTGGTGGTGACCAACGACATCTACACCACCGAAGACGCCGACTTCCTGCGCACCAATGGCGTGCTCCCCGACGAACGGATCAGGGCGGTGCGCACCGGCTGCTGCCCGCACACCGCGATCCGCGACGACATCACGGCCAACCTCGGCGCTGTGGAGGAGCTCACCGCGCGCCACGACCCCGACCTGGTGCTGGTGGAAAGCGGCGGAGACAACCTCACCGCCATTTTCAGCTACGGTCTGATCGACGTGCAGATCTTCGTCCTCGACGTGGCCGGTGGCGACAAGGTCCCCCGCAAGGGCGGACCAGGGGTCACCCGATCCGACCTGCTGGTGATCAACAAGATCGATCTCGCGCCCATGGTCGGCGCAGACCTCGACCTGATGCGCCGGGATGCCGCGACGGTCCGCGGGGATCGGCCCACCGTGCTGATCTCGCTACGGGAGCAGCCTGACGCCGGACCGGTCGTGACGTGGCTGCGCCGCCAGCTGCGTCGCTCGTGAGCTGCATGCGGGCCCGCGCCGAGCTCATCGTCGAACCTGGGGCTGCTGCGCCCTGCCTACGGTGGCACTGCGCTCCTCCGATCGTGTTGCGCCAGACCGGCCCGCGCCGGGTGCACCTGGTGCAGGCTGCAGGCGGTCCGCTGGGCGGTGATGATCTGGCGTTGGACGTCCACCTCAGCGCGGGCTCATCCCTGCAGCTGCGCTCGGCGGCAGCCACGGTGGTCCAACTAGGCATACCCGCTGCGGCGCAGTGGAACGTGACTGCTGACCTCGCGGACGGCGCGGTGCTTGATTGGCGCCCTGAACCGACCGTTATCTGCGACGGTGCGGCGCTGCGTAGCAGCATGACCGTCACCCTGCGGCGCGGGGCACGGGCCTTGTTGCGTGAAATGGTGGTGCTCGGCCGTGCCGGTCAGCGCGGCGGTTGCCTCCATGGCGAACTCATCGTCGAGCTCGACGGCGTCCCGATTCTCGCCCACACCCTCCTGCTGGACGGCGCCGATCCGGTGCTCGCCGGTCCGGCAGGTACGGGGGGCGCCCGAGTCATCGGGATGCTGGCGGTGGTGGGGAACTGGGTGGGCGGACTACCGGAGGACGCCGGCGAACAGCCGGGACTGCGCTGGGCGTGTTCGGTCCTCGACGGCCCCGGTTACCTGCTAGTCGCGGTCGGTGACAGCCCGGCAGTGGTCGCTGCGCTGCTCGACCGGGAGGCCCGACATACAGAAACGCCGAATCAGCGGGTTCACCCGACTGGAGAAAGCCCATGACGCACCACGGTGATCTGAACCGCGGCGTTGTCACCGAGAAGTCGGTGAGCGATCCGGGGAAGGGCGATCGTCGAGCGCCAAAATTCAGGAGTCTCCGCGGCTTGGTCTGCGAGCTGGTATTCGGGACTGACAGCCCAGTCCCGGATTGCGTCAGGAATGGCTGAGTTCCAGGTCGCCCAGGCCCGGGTCGGCTGTTGTTGGTCGGCTGCGATGTCGACGACCAGGATATCCTGCCAGTCCTCGCTTTGTTCGAGGTGGTCGATGAAGGACAGCAATCCGTGCCGCTTGCGCAGGGAGATCAGGCGGAGCTTGAGTGCGTGCCGCAGCGATTCGTGCTCCGATGGTCGCACAGCAGTGCTAGAAAGGAAGGTGGTGAGCAGCGGCGTAGGTGTGTCGCTGGTGTCTTCACGGCGACGTCGTTCGATCTGAATCGGGCAGTAGTGTGCGGTGCTCTGCTCGTGCACGAGAACGGGCAGACCTCGGATCGCCAGGGACGTCTCCAGTTGCCAGACGGTGTCGTCATCCTCGCCGCCTTGTACATCGAGGCCCACTAGGTCGACCCGGACCTGCAGGTCGCCGAACAGAAAGCGGCGCAGATTCTGGTAGCCTTCTTCGGAGTTGACGATGCCGTAGCGGCCGCTATGACTACGGTGGACGATTGCGCGGTGTGCCCCTTCCACATAGGCGTTATCGATCTGCACCAAGCCGTCGCTGCGGGCGCCAACCAGCTTCGATGACAGGCCGAACGCCGTGCCGTAGTCCTCTGGATTAGTGCCAACGAGGCAGAACATGCGTTGGACTGGAAAACCATTGTCCGGCATTATGTTAGGACGGAAATTCTCCCGGTCGGCAACGCCGTCGAGGTGGGGCGTGAGGTATTCGTACATGCGATCAGGACCAAAGATGTCGGCGCCCTGGACATCGGTGAGGTCGCGGAACGTCTCCAGCAAGCCACCACCGACCGCGAACTCGATGCCGCCGTGCGGGGTGGCGTAGGTGAAGATCCGCTCCACGAAGTCGGCCCCGGCGTCAAGGTGCCCGCCGGCGTCCGGGTCGTTGGGAATGACCCGCTGCACCATGCATCGGACGATGAGTCCGCCCATTGAGTGGGCCACGAGGAAGATCCGGGGAGCGCCGGTCTTGCGCTGGACTAGCTTGACGAGCGCGAACAGGTCCGCGGCCGCGGACTCGAGCGAGAACTTCTGGGGGCTCCTGCCGAAGGTGGATGCCGATACGTCATAGAAGCGGTGCACCCAAATTGTGTCCGCATCGACGTTTCCGTCATCTTGGCTGGTCAGGTATGCACGTTGGTCGCCGTGGACGCGCAACTGATAACCCTCGTCGGTGATCAACCGGAGCAGGGGGCTCTCGAACTGGAATAACCGCGGCTCGCCGGCGCCATCGACGCGGACATGGACCGAACCCTCGTTGAACCCGTAGAACGGGTCGTCAACCACCGTGTCGATACCTGAACCCGCGAATCCCCGCACGTAGATCACCGGTAACCGACCGTCACCTGGATAGGCCATCATGTCCCCTTCCCGGTCGGTCGTTTGCGGACCGACTACTCACCGAAGACTGCTTCCCTCTACTGAGAGTCGGACTAGCAGTCCAGATACCGTTCTGACGGGTGATCTTGCGTAGCCGCCGCCTGACTCTGACGCCGGTGCGGGTGCGGGTGCACTTCGATGGTACCGGGATCGCCGTGATTGACCCCTGGCATGCGGCCTGATCTGCGGCTAGGTGACGTGACTGCAACTCGGCGGTTACATGACGGTCACAGTGGTGTCGTGTGATGGGTTGACTCACTCGTGTGAGTGAGGCGCACCTAGGGTTCCGTCGCTGTCCGCAGTGAGTCTGGACCGAGAGGTGCAGGCGGGCAGTGCTCTGCCTGCTCCACGGCGGGACAAAAGCCCGGGAGGCCAGCCACGCCCGGCTGCCTCGCGGTCGGGCGCCGTGGACGCGGAGGCCGCGAAGTGGACGAACTGCACGACAATTACGGCCCGGAGGCGCGATACGCCGTCGAGGCGGAAGCCGCGCTGCCGACGACGAAATGGGAACAGGAGATTGCCCGGGGACTCGAGCTGGGTCTGCAGGGTGCCGACTCGATCATCGACCGCCGGATCCCCACCTTCTCTCGCGGTGAGCTGCCGCATTTCGCCGGCATCAACACCTTCCTCAAGGCGCCCTATGTCGAGGACGTCCGCCGTTGCGGCGAATACGACGTAGCGGTACTCGGCGCTCCCTTCGACGGCGGCACAACCTACCGGTCCGGGACGCGCTTCGGTCCTCAGGGAATCCGTAAGATCTCCGCGTTATACGGGCCGTACAGCTTCGAGCTCGGTGTCGACCTGCGGGAATCGATCACCATTGCTGATCTGGGTGACGTGTTCACCATCCCGGGCAACATCGAAAAGACTTTCGATCAGATCTCCAAGGCTGTGGGCCACGTCTTCGCCTCCGGCGCCTTTCCCGTGGTATTGGGTGGCGACCACTCCATCGGCTACCCGACCACCCGTGCGGTCGCGGAACACCTAGGTGGCGGCAAGCTCGGCATCATCCATTTCGACCGCCACGTCGACACCCAGGAAACCGACCTCGACGAGCGGATGCACACCACCCCGTGGTTTCACGCCACGGACATCCCCAACGTGCCACCCCAGAGTCTTGTGCAGATCGGCATCGGCGGTTGGCAGGCGCCAAGGCCTGGGGTTCAGGTCGGCCGGGAACGCGGCACGACGATCATGACCGTCACCGACTGCGTCGAGATGGGTATCGACGAAGCCGCGCAGCGTGCCCTGGACGTCGCGTGGGACGGCACCGACGCCGTCTGGCTGTCCTTCGACGTCGACTGCCTCGACGCCGCGTTCGTCCCCGGCACGGGATGGCCCGAACCTGGCGGCTTCCTGCCCCGTGAGGTGCTGAAGTTCATCCAGCTCGTCGCCGCGCGTCCGCTGGCAGGCATCGAAGTCGTGGAGTGCTCCCCGCCCTACGACAACGCCGAGATCACGGCACTCATCGCGACCCGGGTTATCTGCGACACCCTCGGCTGCCTGGTGCGCGCCGGTCACTTACCGCGAAAGGCGATCCCATGACGACACAAGTGCCGACTACCAGCCCGACCGGCGGCCCGGACGCCGAGGACCTGCGCAGCATCGGCTACCGGCAGCAGCTGCACCGCAGGCTCGGTGCCTTTTCCTCCTTCGCCGCGGGATTCTCCTTCGTCTCGATCCTCACCACGGTGTTCCAGCTCTTCGCGCTGGGCTACTCCTTCGGCGGCCCGGCGTTCTTCTGGACCTGGCCGCTGGTGTTCGCCGGTCAATTGTGCGTCGCGTTGGTCTTCGCTGAGCTGGCGGCGAGCTGGCCGCTGGCCGGGTGCATCTACCAGTGGTCGCGCCGGCTGGCTGGTGAGACCGTCGGCTGGTTCGCGGGCTGGGCGATGATGATCGGGTACATCGTCAGCGTGGCGGCCATCGGCATCGCCTTGCAGGTCGTGCTGCCCTCGGTGTGGTCGGGGTTCCAGATCATCGGCGCCGACCCGTCGATCACCTCGGCGTCCGGCGCGGCCAACGGGATCCTGCTGGGCTCGGTGCTCATCGCGCTGGCCACCGTGATCAGCGCCTTCGGGGTGCGCTTCATGGCATTGATCAACGGGATCGGTGTGACGTGCGAGCTCGTTGGCGTGGTGCTGCTGCTGACACTGCTGTTCAGCCATGCGCAACGGGGTCCCGGAGTGGTCACCAAAACGCTGAACGTATCCGGGAACAGTCCTTACCTGTATGCCTTTCTCGCTTCGACGTTGATGGCGGCTTATGTCATGTACGGCTTCGACAGCGCCGCGGAGCTGTCGGAGGAGACTGCTGCGCCACGGCGCGTGGTGCCGTTGGCGATCCTGCGGGCGCTGCTGGTGTCGTTCGTCGGTGGCGGGTTCATGATCGTGGCTGCGCTGATGGCGGCGCCGTCGCTGACCGACGGTCAGCTGTCCACCGGCGGCATCGCCTATGTCATCACCAGCCAGCTGGACTCCACGCTCGGCCGGACGCTGCTCGCGGTGGTCGCGATCTCGATCGTGTCTGCCTGCCTGGCGATCCAGAATTCGGCGTCGCGGGTGATGTTCAGCATGGCGCGCGACGGCCGGCTGCCCGGCGCGAGGTTGCTGGGCCGGGTCAGCCCGCAGACCGGGACGCCGATCCTCACCGGCATCGCGGTGGGGACGCTTGCGATCGGAGTGTTGCTGATCAACCTGGGCAATCCGGCGGCGTTCGCGGCGGTCACCAGCACCTCGGTGGTGATCGTGTACCTCGCGTACCTGCTGGTCACGGTGCCGGCATTGGGTGCCCGGCTGGGCCGGCGCCTGCCGCCAAAGCAGCTGGGCGGCTTCTCCCTCGGCCGCTGGGGGCTAGCGGTGAACCTGTTTGCGGTGGCCTACGGCGTGGCGATGATGGTGAACATCGCTTGGCCACGGCAGGCGGTGTACGACCCGGCGGGAACCAGCTGGGTGCTGCAGTACCTCGCGCTGCTGTTCGTAGCCGCGCTGGTGGTGGTCGGCGCGGTCGTGCACCGATTGCTGCGCCGTGCGTCCGCGCCGGCCGGCCAGGCCGTGGTGGCCGCCGAGGCATGAGCTCGGCGGTGCCTGGCACCATGGCGGAATGCTGCGCTGGATCACCGCCGGGGAGTCGCATGGTCCTGCTCTGGTGGCCGTGGTGGAAGGCATGGTCGCCGGGGTCGAGGTGAGCTCCAAGGACATCCAGGCCGAGCTGGCCCGCCGCCGGCTCGGTTACGGACGTGGGGCGCGGATGAAGTTCGAGGCCGACGAGGTGGACCTGCTCGGGGGCATCCGGCACGGCCGGACGTTGGGTGGCCCGGTGGCGATCCGGATCGGCAACAGTGAGTGGCCTAAGTGGGAGACGGTGATGGCGGCCGATCCGGTGGACCCGGACGTGCTCGCCGCGCAGTCCCGCAATGCGCCGCTGACCAGGCCACGACCCGGGCACGCCGACCTCGCCGGTATGACCAAGTACGGCTTCGACGACGCTCGACCTGTGCTGGAGCGGGCCAGCGCCCGGGAGACTGCTGCCCGGGTCGCGCTGGGCACCGTGGCCAAGGCGTTCTTGCGCCAGGCGCTGGGTGTCGAGGTGCTGTCCCATATTGTGTCGTTGGGGCGGGTGGACGCGCCCGCGGACGTGCTGCCCGGACCTGGTGACCTGGATCGGATCGATTCCAGTCCGGTTCGCGCGTTCGCCGAGGATGCCTCAACCGCGATGATCGCCGAGGTTGATGAGGCGAAGAAGGACGGCGACACGCTCGGCGGCGTGGTCGAGGTCGTGGCGTACGGACTGCCGGTGGGCCTGGGCTCATTCGTCCACGCCGACCGACGGTTGGACGCCCGGCTGGCCGGCGCGCTGATGGGCATCCAAGCCATGAAGGGTGTTGAGGTGGGTGACGGGTTCGCCACCGCACGTCGCCGCGGCAGTGTCGCGCACGACGAGATGGTGCCCGGGCCTGACGGTGTGGCGCGGAGCACTAACCGGGCCGGTGGCTTGGAAGGTGGCATGACCAACGGAGAGGTGCTCCGGGTCCGCGTCGCGATGAAGCCGATCTCCACGGTGCCCCGAGCGCTGGCCACGGTGGATGTCGCCACCGGCGAGGCGGCGGTCGCGATCAACCAACGTTCCGACGTCTGTGCGGTGCCCGCCGCGGGCGTCGTGGCCGAGGCGATGGTCGCCCTCGTGCTCGCCGACGCCGCACTGGAGAAGTTCGGCGGTGACGCGCTACCCGAAACGATCCGCAACGTCCGCGGCTACCTCGCCACTTCCCGCCAGCGCTGAGCCCGCGTCAGACTCGTTAGGCACGTGTCAGGAGGGGTGGCCGCGTTGCGGCCACCCCTCCCTTGCCGGCGGCACTGCGACTGGGGCTGCAGTCGGTCTCCCCCAGCACCGCCCCAGCTGAGGAGGTGATGGCTGAGCGCTGCCGCCAGCCGCACGGATGCTGTTCCTAACCATCCGGTGCGATCACCGGCCTACATTCAGCTGCCGTCGGCTCAGCCGCCGAAGCCGCTACCGGCGACGTTGATCAGAATTGTCGACGTTCAAGAAGTCGTTAAGAATGTTGCCCCCGCCGCCCTCCGTCCCCTGACGGTACGCGCGAGAGCAGCCGCGTGTGCTGCCCGGCGATCTCGTCAAAGCCCAATGCATCAGACATGGCAACACGCACTTCACACCTAAAGCGTCACACGCCGCTACGTAAAACTTTGCACGCCGCCACCTACTATCGTCAAGCTGACTGCGACTACTTAGTCAGAGATCATCAGTACGGAGATAGAGAACCGAGCTGCCCACGGGGCAACCCCGACAGGGCTGGCTGAGGTGCTAACTGACCGACAGTGTGCTGGTTAGCACCCCTTAGGGGCACCCGCGGCAGGTATGTACGCAACGTGCGGCGTGTGAGGGCGAACCAGGGGTTATTGCGTGGTCTCACCGAAGGGGACTGCCTAGTGTCGACGCGAACCCGGCTGCATAGCGTAACCGCCGATAACGCAGCGGTGACGCATCCAGGCCGCAATCCCACGATGGCGCGTTGAACGCAGTGTGGACGATCACCAGGGGGTGGCTGGCGACATCGAAAACGTCGGGGCGATCTCGAGAGCAACCCGATCGGTTACCCGTTACGGCGAGGCTGGCCGCGTGGCTCTCGTTCTTGGGGGGGTCCAGCGGGGTTGCCCGACTACGCTGGCGCGGGTGAGCGATACACAGGGGCCCTCTGTGGTGTTGGTCGGGCCGCCAGGGGCCGGCAAATCCACGGTGGGCCGGTTGCTGGCGGTGCAGATGGGCGTGGCATTCACCGACGTCGACGATCTCATCGTCGACGTCGCAGGTCGCAGCATCGCCGAGATTTTCATCACCGACGGCGAGCCAGTGTTCAGGGAGCTTGAGGAAGCGGAGGTGGCGGGCGCGCTGGCCGGGCGCAACGGAGTGCTGGCATTGGGCGGCGGGGCGGTGCTCTCGCCGCGAACGCGGACGAGGATTCGCGGGCGCCGCGTGGTGTTCCTGTCGGTCGGGATGGCCGAGGGGGTGCGCCGCACGGGCCTGTCGACCGCTCGCCCGCTGCTCGCCGGAGTGAACCCACGAGCGACGTTCGCCGCCCTGCTCAACGCCCGGCTACCCCTGTACAGGGAGGTCGCCACTGTCGAGGTGGCCACCGACGGTCGCTGCCCAGACGAGGTCGCCGAGGATGTGCTGGACGCTATCGGAGCTGTCGGGGGTTTTTCGACCACGGAGGAGCGCCGATGACAGAGACCGGCGAGCCGACCCAGGCTGGTGATACTGAGCCGCGGCGGATTCGCGTTGCGACGGCGCAGCCCTACGACGTCGTCATCGGGCGGTATCTGCGGGCTGAGCTGATCGACGCGGTGGGCAGCGGCGCCGTGGCGATCATGCACCAGCCGACGCTGGTCGAGGGCGCCGAGGCGCTGCGCACTGTGCTGGAGCACCTCGGCTCCCAGGCATACCGCATCGAGGTGCCCGACGCCGAGGATGGCAAGAAGCTGGCGGTGGCGGGGTTCTGCTGGGACGTGCTCGGGCAGGTGGGCTTGGACCGCACCGGTACCGTGATCGGCTTCGGCGGTGGGGCGGTGACCGATCTTGCCGGGTTCGTCGCCGCTAACTGGCTGCGCGGGGTCCGGGTAGTGCAGGTTCCCACCACGTTACTGGCGATGGTGGATGCCGCGGTGGGTGGCAAGACCGGGATCAACACTGACGCGGGGAAGAACCTGGTCGGTGCGTTCCATGAGCCTGCCGCGGTGCTGGTGGACCTGGTAGCCCTCGCGACGCTGCCACGAGCCGAGCTGGTCGCGGGGATGGCGGAAGTGGTCAAGGCCGGGTTCATCGCCGATCCAGTGATCCTGGAGCTGATCGAGGCGGACCCCGGGGCCGCACTGGACCCCTCCGGGCCGGTGCTGGCGGAACTGGTCGGCCGCGCGATCCGGGTCAAGGCTGACGTGGTGGCCGCTGACCTGAGGGAATCTCATCTGCGCGAGGTGCTCAACTACGGGCACACGCTGGGCCACGCCCTGGAGCGTCGGGAGGGTTACCGCTGGCGCCACGGCGCCGCGGTGAGCGTTGGCATGGTCTTCGCAGCGGAGCTGGGCCGGCTCGCCGGACGACTGGACGACGCCACCGCACAGCGGCACCGCGCCGTGCTCAGCTCGATCGGACTGCCCACCGGATATGACGCTGACGCGCTACCGGAGCTGCTGGAAGGCATGCGTAACGACAAGAAGGCGCGGTCGGGGGCGTTGCGTTTTGTGGTCCTCGACGGTCTGGCTAAGCCTGGGCGGCTGGAAGACCCGGCTGCTGCGCTGCTCGCTGGAGCCTACGCCGCGGTGGCTGGCGAGATGGAGAGCTCGCAATGAAGGTGCTGGTGCTCAACGGGCCGAACCTGGGCCGGCTCGGGAGCCGCGAGCCCGATGTCTACGGCGCGACGACTTACAGCGACGTGGTGTCGCTGTGCCAGCGGGTCGGAGGAGAGCTGGGGCTGGATGTGGACGTCCGGCAGACCGACCACGAGGGCGTCATGATGAGCTGGCTGCACGAGGCCGCTGACACGGCCACCCCGGTGGTGCTCAACGCCGGGGCGTGGACGCACTACTCGATCGCGGTCCGCGACGCCGCCGC
Organism: Pseudonocardiales bacterium; assembly: GCA_003244245.1. Taxonomy (GTDB): domain Bacteria; phylum Actinomycetota; class Actinomycetes; order Mycobacteriales; family Pseudonocardiaceae. The sequence continues at coordinate 9,740 of QHBY01000246.1, read as the reverse complement.
AGAGCTGTCGGCGCCATTGGTGGAGGTGCACATCAGCAACGTGCACGCACGCGAGCCGTTCCGGCACCACAGCTACATCTCGGCCATCGCCTCCGGGGTCATCGTCGGCTTGGGTGTAGAGGGTTATCCGCTCGCACTGCGCTGGATCGCCGACCGCGCCAAGAGCTGAGACCGCAGCGCGACCCGCTAGCGTCAGTCCATGTCTTACATCCGGCGCCGGGACGCGCTCCGCGAGCGGCTGCGTCAGCTGGAGCTCGACGCGCTGCTGGTCACCGATGCACTCAACGTCCGCTATCTCACCGGATTCACCGGATCTAACAGCGCCCTGCTGGTGCACGCCGGAGGTGACGAGGCAAGCGTGTTCTGCACCGATGGCCGCTACCGCACCCAGTCGCAGCGGCAGGTGCCCGACCTGCGGAGGCTGATCGAAAGATCTTGTCAGCTCCGGCTGGCCACGCTGGCCGCCGAGGCGGGGATCGGCCGGCTGGGTTTTGAAAGCCATGTGGTGACCGTCGATGGGCACGCGGCGCTGGCGAAGGTCACCGGATCGGCCGCGCTGGTCGCCACGTCGCGGCCGGTGGAGGCGCTGCGGTTGATCAAAGACGATGCTGAGGTCGCCGTGCTCCGGGCGGCCTGTGCGGCGGCTGATACCGCCCTGGCCGGGCTGCTCGGCGAGGGCGGGCTGCACCCAGGTCGTACGGAGCGCGAGGTGGCTCGTGACCTGGAGGCCCGGATGGTGGCGGCGGGTGCCGCCGGGCCGTCGTTCGAGACCATCGTGGCGACCGGCGCGAACTCGGCGGTACCTCACCACCGCCCGACCGACGCCGTGCTGCGCCGCGGCGATCTGCTGAAAATGGACTTCGGCGCCCTGGTCGACGGTTACCACTCCGACATGACGCGCACTGTGGTGCTCGGTCGGCCAGCCGAGTGGCAGCGTGAGCTCTATGACCTGGTCGCTTCGGCGCAGGCGGCTGGTCGGGCTGCACTGCGGGCTGGGGCCCAGCTCCGTGACGTGGATGCGGCCGCCCGGGACGTCATCGTGCACGCCGGGCATGGCGGGGACTTCGTGCACGGCCTCGGTCACGGCGTCGGCTTGCAGATCCATGAGGCTCCGGCGTTGTCGCAGTTCGGGGTCGGTACACTCGCAGCAGGCATGGCGGTCACCGTCGAGCCGGGTGTCTACCTGGCCGGGCGGGGCGGCGTGCGCATCGAGGACACTCTCGTCGTTTCCGGCGGCGAGCCAGAACTTCTCACCCTGACCACGAAGGATCTCGTGGTTGTGCCCTGCTGACAGTGACTGATTGAGGATGAAGGATTGACGTGGCCAGCACCAATGAACTGCAGAACGGGCTCGTGCTCAACCTCGACGGCCAGCTGTGGTCGGTCGTGAAATTCCAGCACGTCAAACCGGGCAAAGGCGGCGCCTTCGTCCGGACCACCCTGAAAAACGTGCTGTCCGGCAAGGTCGTCGACAAGACGTTCAACGCGGGCACCAAGGTCGAGACCGCTACCGTCGACCGACGCGATATGACCTATTTGTACGCCGATGGTGCCGATTTCGTGTTCATGGACGCCGACACGTTCGACCAGATCACGGTCCCCGGTAACGTCGTTGGAGATGCGGCGAAATATCTGCTCGACAACCAGACCGTGCTGATCGCCGTTCACGACGGCATTCCGCTCTACATCGAGCTGCCCACCTCGGTGGAGTTGGTGATCTCGCACACCGACCCGGGGCTGCAGGGAGATCGGTCGACTGGTGGTACCAAGCCCGCCACCGTGCAGACCGGTGCGGAGATCCAGGTACCGCTGTTCGTCAGCACCGGCGACAAGGTCAAAGTCGACACTCGGGACGGTCGCTACCTCGGCCGCGTCAGTAGTTGACGTGGGCGCCCGCAGCAAGGCCCGCAAACGTGCCGTTGACATCCTGTTCGAATCCGACCTGCGCGGGCTGGACCCGACGGCGCTGCTCGCCGAGCGGGTCGGAGCGCCGGAGCTGGCACCGGTCAGCGAGTACACGATCTCGTTGGTGCACGGTGTCGTCGAGCATGCGGAGGACATCGATCGGCTGCTCGCCGATCAAGCCCACGGTTGGGCTCTGGCTCGGATGCCCGCGGTCGATCGTGCGGTGCTCCGGCTGGGCGTGTTCGAATTGTTGTTCTCTGCTGAGGTCGACGATGCGGTAGCCATCGACGAGGCCATCGAGCTGGCCAAGCTACTGTCCACCGATGACTCGCCGCGCTTCGTCAACGGGGTGCTCGGCGCCCTGGCCGCGCTACCGCGCAGCTCGTAAGCGACGAGCAGCCTTGCCAGTCAGGCCTCTTCTTTGTCCTTCACCGGACGCGCCTCGGGAGGCAGCACACCCCAGCCGATCAGCTGCTCAGTGAGATCGCCCGGCGACATGTCGTAGATGATCGCCAGCGAGCGTAGGTCCTCGGTGCGGATGGATAGCACCTTGCCGTTGTAGTCGCCGCGCTGGCTTTGGATCGTCGCGGCGTAGCGGGCCAGCGGACCCACCTTGTCCACCGGCAGCTGCTGGAGGCGCTCCAGATTAATGACGATCTTGGTGGCCGGCTCGCTGCCTGAGGGCACTCGGCCCTCAGGCAGCAGCTCGGGTACCGGGACGCCGTAGAAGTCGGCAAGCTCTGCGAGCTTCTGCACCGTGACCGCCCGGTCGCCGCGCTCGTAGGAGCCGACCACCACAGCTTTCCACCGGCCCGCCGACTTCTGCTCGACACCGTGCAGCGACAGGCCCTGCTGCTGTCGGATGCCGCGCAGTTTGGACCCCAATGCCTTGGCGTAGTCGCCCATCTGGCCCCTTCTCCTTCTTCAGACCCCGACTAGCCAACGCCTTGGGGTGCCACGCGAAAATCGAGATGATACGGAGAGTAATGCTGCGCTGAGTAACCCCCCAGGTCAAGCCATTGGGGGTCGAAGACCGCGCAGAGTTACGCACACCACCCGGACGGGGCAGCGGTAGAGCGGCAGCACCTTCGGCGGATCGCGGTGATAATGTCCGTCTGGGTCCGGGCGCCGGTCCGGACCTGACGTCCTTTAAGGCCCGTCCAGCGAGGCGGGGAAGGAGGTCCACCGTGTCGTCCCCCTCCGGGACGGGCGCGGTGGGCGAGGCAGGGCCACCGGGGCAGCGCGAACTGCTTTCGGCGGCCGAGGTCACGCGCATCGTCGCCCGGATGGCGCATCAGATCATCGAACGCACCGCCCCCGTGCCGGTGGTGCTGGTCGGTATCCCTACTCGCGGCGTCCCGCTGGCGCACCGGCTGGCGGATCGGATCCGTGAGTTCGGCGGCGCCCCGCCGGTGGTGGGCACCCTGGACATCACCCTCTACCGGGACGACCTTCGGCGGCGCCCGCCCCGGGCGCTGCAGATCACTGAGCTGCCCGCTGATGGGCTCGACGATGTGCTCGTCGTCCTGGTTGACGACGTGCTGTACTCCGGCCGGACCGTTGCTGCCGCGTTGGACGCGTTGCGCGAGTACGGCCGGCCCCGGGCGGTGCAACTCGCCGTACTCGTCGATCGCGGTCACCGTGAACTGCCGCTTCGCGCCGACTACGTCGGTAAGAATCTGCCGACCTCCCGTGACGAGGAGGTCGGTGTGTTACTTGTCGAGACGGACGGCATCGATGCTGTGGTGATCCGCCGGAGTCAGCGGTGAGGCATCTGTTGAGCACCACTGATCTACCGCGGGAAGCCGTCACGGCGCTGCTGGACACCGCCGAGGCGCTCAAGCAGTCACTGCTGGGGCGGGAGGTGCCCAAGTTACCCACGCTGCGGGGGCGCACCGTAGTCACCTTGTTCTATGAGAGCTCCACCCGCACCCGAGCGTCCTTCGAGATCGCCGGCAAGTGGATGAGTGCCGACGTGGTCAACGTCTCGGCCGGTGGCTCCTCCGTGACCAAGGGGGAGTCGCTGCGCGATACCGCGCTCACCCTGGCCGCGATGGGCGCGGACTGCGTGGTGATCCGCCATCCGGCCTCGGGTGCGGCGCATCGCCTCGCCGGCTGGATGCCCACGCACGTGATCAACGCCGGCGACGGCAGCCATCAGCACCCAACCCAGGCGCTGCTAGATGCCGCTACTCTGCGTGATCGATTAGGCACCCTGAATGGGCGGACCGTCACCATCGTAGGCGACGTGCTGCACAGCAGGGTCGCCCGCTCGAACATCGAACTCTTGATCACGCTCGGTGCCCGGGTCCACCTCGTCGCCCCGCCCACCCTGCTGCCCTGCGGTGTCGAGAGCTGGGGCATCCACGAAGAGCGCGGCTGGCCCGTCACGGTCGGGCATGACCTCGATTCCGCACTACCTGGCAGCGACGCGGTGATGATGCTGCGGGTCCAGGCTGAGCGAATGCGCGGCCAGTTCTTCCCCTCCGTCCGGGAGTACTCGATCAACTACGGCCTCACCGAGGCGCGTCTGGGGTTGTTGCCCGAGCACGCTGTGGTACTGCACCCAGGGCCGATGCTGCGCGGCATGGAGATCGCGCACTCGGTTGCCGACTCGCCCCGCGCCGCGATCACCGAACAGGTCCGTAACGGGGTGCACGTGCGGATGGCTGTGCTCTACCACCTCCTCGCAGCCCAGGAGGAACGAACATGAGCAGGCCGCTGCTTCTTCGCGGAATCCGGCCCTACGGCGTGGGCGACCCGGTGGACCTGCTGGTCCGCGACGGGCTGATCGCCGAGCTGGGCCCCCAACTGGACGGAACTGGCGCCGAGTGCTTCGACGGCGAGGGTTTGGTCGCGCTGCCCGGCCTGGTCGACCTGCATGCGCATCTGCGCGAGCCTGGCCGGGAGGACGCCGAGACGATCGCCACCGGCTCGGCGGCCGCAGCGCTGGGTGGCTACACCGCGGTGTTCGCGATGGCCAACACCGACCCGGTAGCCGATACCGCGGTGGTCGTCGAGCACGTGTACCGGCGCGGCCGTGACGTTGGGCTGGTCGATGTGCACCCGGTCGGCGCGGTCAGCGCCGGCCTGCGTGGTGAGCGGCTCGCCGAGTTGGGTGCCATGGCCGCGTCCGCCGCGGCGGTGCGGATGTTCTCCGATGACGGTTTGTGCGTGCACGACTCGCTGCTGATGCGCCGCGCCCTGGAGTACGTTCGTGGGCTGGGCGGGGTGATCGCTCAGCACGCCGAGGATCCTCGGCTCACCGCCGGCGCCCAGGCGCACGAGGGGAAGATCGCCGCCCGGTTGGGGCTGGCCGGCTGGCCGGCCGCCGCGGAGGAGTCGATCGTGGCACGGGACTGCCTGCTCGCCCGGGACGCCGCGGCGGCGTTGCATGTCTGCCACGTGTCCACCGCGGGCACGGTGGAGGTGCTGCGGTGGGCCAAGGAACGCGGAATCCGGGTGTCCGCCGAAGTCACCCCGCACCACTTGCTGCTCACCGATGACCGCCTGGCCGGCTACGACCCGGTCAACAAGGTCAACCCACCGCTGCGCACCGCTGCCGATACCGCGGCGCTGCGCGCCGCGCTGGCTGACGGGATCGTGGACTGCGTGGCCACCGACCATGCCCCGCACGCCGCCCAGGACAAGGACTGCGAGTGGTCCGCGGCCAGGCCCGGGATGCTGGGACTGCAGACCGCGCTGTCAGTGGTAGTGGCCACCATGGTGCGCCCCGGCCTGCTGGACTGGCGGGGGGTGGCCCGGGTGATGAGCGAGCAACCGGCCCGCATCGGTGGGGCGACTGAGCAGGGCCGACGAATCGCGGTGGGACAGCCGGCGACGCTGATCCTGGTGGACCCAGACGCCACCTGGACGGTGCGCGGGACGCAGCTGGCCAGCCTCGCCCATAACACTGCCTTTGAGGGAATGGAGCTGCCGGGGCGGGTGCTGGTCACCATGCTCCGCGGCGAGGTCACCGCGCAGGACGGGAAGGTGCTGTGTTGACCAAATCAACGGCGGTGACCGAGACAACG
>QHBY01000246.1:0-3750 GCA_003244245.1 Pseudonocardiales bacterium | reverse complement strand
CGGTGACCGAGACAACGGCGGTGCCACGCGGGCTAGCGCTTCTGGTGCTGGAGGACGGCACCATCGTGCGTGGCCAAACCTACGGCGCGATAGGCCAGACGCTGGGTGAGGCGGTGTTCGCCACCGGGATGACCGGTTACCAGGAGACCCTCACCGACCCGTCCTACCGACGTCAGATCGTGGTGCAGACCGCGCCGCACATCGGCAATACCGGCTGGAACGACGAGGACGACGAGTCGCGCCGGATCTGGGTGGCCGGCTACGTTGTGCGCGACCCGGCCCGGGTGCCGTCGAGCTGGCGCTCGCTGCGGCCGCTGGGCGAAGAGCTGTGCGGCCAAGGTGTCGTGGGGATCTCCGGGGTGGACACCCGTGCCCTGACTCGCCGGCTTCGCGAGCACGGCTCGATGCGGGCCGGCATCTTCTCCGGTGACGCGCTGGTGGACTCGACGCAGCTGGTGGCGCGGGTGCTGGCCAGCCCATCGATGGCCGGCGCCGACCTGGTGGGCGAAGTCACCGCCACCGAGCCCTACATCGTGCGCGCTGGGGTCGTCGGACCGCGGTTGCGGGTGGTGGCTTTGGATTTGGGGATCAAGTTCAATACGCCGCGGATGCTGGCCGATCTGGGGATCGAGACGCACGTTCTGCCAGCCACCGCCACCCTGGAGCAGGTGCTGGAGCGCGCGCCCGACGGGGTGTTCCTCTCGAATGGCCCGGGCGATCCCGCGACCGCGGACCACGCGGTCTCGCTGACCCGCGAAATACTGGCGCGGCGGATGCCCCTGTTTGGGATCTGCTTCGGGAACCAGATTCTCGGCCGGGCTCTGGGTCGGGGGACCTACAAGATGCGCTACGGACACCGGGGCATCAACGTCCCGGTTGTCGAGCACGGCACCGGGCGGGTGGCAATCACGTCCCAGAACCACGGTTTTGCGGTCATGGGGGAGCCGGGGGAGCGCTTTGACTCTGACTTCGGCGCCGCGGTAGTAAGCCACTCCTGCCCCAACGACAACACCGTAGAGGGCCTCACCTGCCTCGACGTCCCAGCCTTCAGCGTCCAATACCACCCCGAAGCAGCCGCCGGCCCACACGACGCAGCCACCCTCTTCGACCGCTTCTACGAGCTCATGGCTCAGCATCGCGATTCGGCTCCGAATGACGCTCGAGGGGGGAACTAGTGGGCAGGCGGGCGGATATCTCGCATGTGTTGATGATCGGGTCTGGGCCGATTGTTATCGGGCAGGGTTGTGAGTTCGATTACTCGGGTACTCAAGCTTGCCGGGTGTTGCGCGAGGAGGGGTTGCGGGTCAGCCTGGTGAACTCAAACCCGGCGACGATCATGACTGATCCGGAGTTCGCCGATGCGACCTATATCGAGCCGATCACACCGGAGTTCGTCGAGAAGGTGATCGCCGCCGAGCGCCCAGATGCATTGCTGGCCACCCTGGGTGGGCAGACCGCGCTGAACACCGCGGTCGCGCTGCACGAGCGCGGGGTGCTGGCGCGTTACGGCGTCGAGTTGATCGGCGCCGACATCGAGGCCATCCAGCGCGGCGAGGACCGGTTGAAATTCAAGGACGTGGTGCACGCGGTGGGAGCCGAAGTGCCGCGCAGCGCCGTCTGCGGCTCGTTGGCCCAGGTCCGCGAGGCCGCCGATGAGCTTGGCCTGCCGGTGGTGATCCGGCCGTCATACACCATGGGCGGCCTCGGCTCCGGGATGGCGCACACTCCGGCCCAGCTCGAGCGGCTTGGTACTGCGGGCCTGGCCGAGAGCCCGGTGCACCAGGTGCTCATCGAGGAAAGCGTGCTGGGTTGGAAGGAATACGAGCTCGAGCTGATGCGCGATCACCGGGACAACGTGGTGGTGGTGTGCTCGATCGAGAACATCGACCCGATGGGCGTGCACACCGGGGACTCGGTGACCGTCGCCCCGGCGATGACGCTGACCGACCGGGAGTACCAGCACATGCGTGACGTGGGCATCGCGGTGCTGCGCGAGGTCGGGGTGGACACCGGCGGCTGCAACATCCAGTTCGCGGTGCATCCCAGCACCGGCCGGTTGGTCGTGATCGAGATGAACCCGCGGGTGTCCCGGTCAAGCGCCCTGGCATCCAAGGCGACCGGGTTTCCCATCGCCAAGATCGCCGCGAAGCTCGCCATCGGCTACACCCTCGATGAGATTACCAACGACATCACCAAGCAGACCCCAGCCTGCTTCGAGCCCACCCTGGACTACGTGGTGGTCAAGGTGCCCCGGTTCGCCTTCGAGAAGTTTCCCGGCGCGGACCCCACGCTGACCACCACGATGAAGTCGGTGGGCGAGGCGATGGCGCTGGGCCGCTCCTTCCCCGAGGCGCTGGGCAAGGCACTGCGCTCGATGGAGACGTCGGCCACCGGGTTCTGGACCAGGCCCGATCCGCCCGACGCCACCGTGGCCTCAGAGCTGGCAGCGCTGCGCATCCCTCATGACGGCCGGCTCTACGCCTCTGAGCGGGCTCTTCGACTGGGTGCGACGGTCGCTGAAGTCGCAGCGGCCTCGGGGATCGATCCGTGGTTCATCGACCAGATCGCCGCTCTGGTGGAGTTGCGGGCCGACCTCGTGGCCGCCCGGGAACTGGACGAGCCGCTGCTGCGCCGAGCCAAGCGCGCCGGTATATCCGACCGGCAGCTCGCCGCCGTGCGCGCCGAACTCACCGAGCCGCAAGTCGCCGCGCTGCGCCACCGGCTGGGCGTCCGCCCGATCTACAAGACCGTGGACACCTGCGCTGCCGAGTTCGCCGCCCAAACCCCATACCACTACTCCGCCTACGAAAGCGATCCAAACGCCGAGACCGAGGTCAGCGAGCAGCAGGAACGACCCAAGGTGATCATCTTGGGTTCCGGGCCGAACCGGATCGGCCAGGGCATCGAGTTCGACTATTCGTGCGTGCACGCCGCGATGGCGCTGCGCGCCGCCCCTGATAACGAGGGTCGCGGCTACGAGACCGTGATGATCAACTGCAACCCGGAGACCGTGTCCACCGACTACGACACCGCAGACCGGCTCTACTTCGAGCCGCTGACCTTCGAAGACGTCATGGAGGTGGTGCACGCCGAGCGGGCATCGGGCACCGTGGCGGGCGTGATCGTGCAGCTGGGCGGGCAGACCCCACTGGGTCTCGCGCAGCGGCTCGCCGATGCGGGAGTCCCGGTGGTCGGTACGTCTCCGGCGGCGATTCATCTCGCCGAGGATCGTGGATCGTTCGGCGCGGTGCTGGAGCGCGCTGGGTTGCCCGCCCCGGCCTTCGGCACCGCCACGTCGTTCGCGGAGGCCCGCAAGATCGCCGACGAGATCGGCTACCCGGTGCTGGTTCGCCCCTCCTATGTGCTCGGCGGGCGCGGCATGGAGATCGTCTACGACGAGCAGACCCTGGCCGGCTACATCGCCAGGGCCACCGAGATCACTCCCGAGCACCCGGTCTTGGTGGACCGCTTCCTCGACGACGCCATCGAGATCGACGTCGACGCGCTGTGCGACGGCACCGAGGTTTACCTAGGCGGGATCATGGAGCACATCGAGGAGGCCGGGGTGCACTCCGGAGATTCCGCCTGCGCGTTGCCGCCGATCACGTTGGGGGAGTCCGACCTGGTTGCGGTGCGCGCCTCGACCGAGGCGATCGCTCGCGAGATCGGCGTGCTCGGCCTGCTCAACGTGCAGTACGCGCTCAAGGACGACGTGCTCTACGTGCTTGAGGCCAACCCGCGGGCCAGTCG
>QHBY01000245.1 GCA_003244245.1 Pseudonocardiales bacterium | reverse complement strand
TGCAGATCTACACCCGCACCCCGGCGTTGACAGCGATGACCGCGGCCGGGCTCGACTACGTCTCCGGCGGTCGGTTCACCCTGGGCATCGGCGCTTCGGGGCCCAGGTGATCGAGGGCTTCCACGGGGTGCCTTACACCGCGCCGCTTGGTCGGACCCGGGAGCTGGTGGAGATCTGCCGCAAGGTGTGGCGTCGCGAGCGGCTGGAGTACCAAGGCAGGCATTACCAGATCCCGCTGCCCAGTACAACGCAGTCCAGCGGCGGCCTGGGCAAGCCGCTGAAGCTGATCAACCACCCGGTGCGGGAGCGGATCCCGATCATCATCGCCGCGATCGGGCCGAAGAACGTGACGATGGCCGCGGAGATCGCCGAGGGCTGGCAGCCGATCTTCTACCTGCCCGAGCGGGCCGCCGAGGTATGGGGCGATTCGCTGGCCGCGGGCGGCGCCAAGCGGGACCCGTCGCTGGGAAAGCTCGACGTCGTGGTCAGCGCCCCACTGGCCATCACCGACGACGAGGACGCCGCCAGTGAACTGCTCGCCGCTATCCGGCCAATGCTGGCGCTGTACATCGGCGGCATGGGCGCGAAGGGCCGCAACTTCTATCACGACCTGGCGTGTCGCTATGGGTTCGAGGCCGAAGCTCAGGCGATCCAGGACCTGTACCTGTCCGGCAGGAAGGATGACGCGGCCGCCGCGGTGCCTGATGAGCTGGTTCGCCGGAGCTCGCTGATCGGTCCTGCGAGCTACGTCAATGAGCGGCTGGAGGTGCTGCACGCGTCGGGGGTCACCACGCTGAACGTGACTCCGATGGCCGGATCTGCGGCCGGGCGGGTCCGGCTCATCGAACGGATCCGGGACCTCGCCGGCGATTCGTAGGCGTCTGCGCTGGTGAGCCGAGCAGGACGGTGGCCAGCTCGTCGATGAGTTCGTTTCTGCCTCGTGACGTGCGGGGCAGCACTCCGGGCGTGGTGTGCCCGTTTGACCTGATGTCGTGCCCGGACTGGGCGGCGACCACGACAATTGCGGTAGCGAAAGCCGCCGGGCACACCCCCGAGCGGTGGGCCCAGGCGATCTGTGATTTCTCGGCCATGCCGTCTTGGGCCAAGGCCATGTTCGCGCTGCGCGCGGTCGCCGCGACGGCGCTACGCCTGCCACCGGCTGATCCGGCGATGCTCGCCGTGGACCGGGTAGTCGGCGACGAGGCGATCATCGACACCGATGACCGGCACCTGCGCTTCATCGCTGCCGTCCGCGTAGAGCCCGGTCTGGTGCACGTGACCACGGTGGTCACGCTCAAAGGCTGGCGAGGTCGGGTGTACTTCGCACCGGTGCGCTTGCTGCACGACGCCGTGACTCGCTCGATGATGACCGCCGCCGGCCGCCGGATCGCTGAAGCGGCGCCGTAACCGAGATTGTGCCACAGTGGACAGTCATCGACGACCATTGTGGACAAGCGCGGAGCGTGGCACCGTGGGGGGATGCACGACCTGAATGCCACGTCGGCCGCCGTGCTCGGACTGCTACACATGGGTCCGATGACCGGTGGGCAACTGGTCGCGGCCGCCGGTGAGCGATTTGGGTCGTTCTTCGGGGTCACCCGTAGCCAGGTCTACCGCGAGCTGCCCGTGCTCACCGAGGCCGGCCTGCTCCGGCTCGGCAAGAGGGGAGCGCGGTCCAGCCAGCAGTACGTCCTCACCGCCGCCGGCAAGCGCGCGTTCAAGTCCTGGCTGCACTCCACCTCGGGGTCGGACAACCTGCGCAGCCCGCTGATCCTGCGCCTGGTGCACGCCGGGCAGCTCACCCCCAAGCAGCGCGTCAGCCTGATCAGCAGTGCCCGGGCCGTCTACCTCGATTATCTTGACGAGGCCAGGGCCGACGCGAAAGCTGCCACCAATCCCTACACCAAGGCCGTCGCGGACTTCACTGTGGCGCACCGGCGCGCCGTGCTTAAGTTGCTCGACGCCATCCCCACGGACTGAACAACGGGGCGACTACGCTGGCTCGACGTGAACGCCGACGTAGCCGCCGACCTCAAAGATCTAGCCAGCACCCTCGCCGGGATCGAGGCTGTGCTGGATATCGACCGGTTGCAGGCTCAGGTCGCCGAGCTGCAGGAGCAGGCCGGGCGCCCCGACCTGTGGGACGACGTCGAGCATGCCCAACAGGTCAACAGCAAACTAGCCCACCTGCAGGGCGATCTTCGGCGCCTGCTGGGTCTGCGGCAGCGGCTCGATGACGTGGAGGTGCTCTACGACCTCGCCGAAGAAGGCGCTGACGAGGCCGCTCGCAGCGAGGCCGAAACCGAGCACCACAAGTTGCGCAAGGAGATCGCGTCGCTGGAGATCCGGACTCTGCTGGCCGGCGAGTATGACGGGCGCGACGCCCTGGTGACGATCCGCTCGGAGGCCGGCGGGGTGGACGCGGCCGACTGGGCCGAGATGCTGATGCGGATGTACCTGCGGTGGGCCGAGCGACACGGTTACCCCACCGAGGTCTACGACATCTCGCC
>QHBY01000244.1 GCA_003244245.1 Pseudonocardiales bacterium | reverse complement strand
CCGCCGTGAATAGGCGAGGCTAGGGTCAATACAGTCGCTAGGGCCAATACAGCTGCCAGCGCCGCGATCGGTACCGCCAGACGCAGCGTGCGCCGGTGAACTCTCACTTCGGGCACTGTCACTTCAGACACCGTCACCTCGGACCCTTCGCTGCCTTGGATGTGGGGAACTGGGGCCGCCACGACTACAGTCCTGATTGCCACCCTGCCGATGATGCTCGCTGCCCCTACTTCGATCGTCGACGGCCCTCAGTGGGGCGCGGGTGACGCCCAGCACACCGATCGCGGCGCATGCCCCACGAGCCGCCGACCCTTGGTGTGATACGCGACAGCACATTGTCACTCAACGCCAACACACCCTCACACACCGTTGCATTACAAAAGAATAACGTAAGTAAATGAAGTTGCGCGGAGTGCAGAGCCGGTAGTAGGAGTAGAGAAGTGGAAGTTCGTGGCGCGACCATCTTGGGGGCGTTGCGGCCGGTCAGAATGATCTTCTTAGGGACCGGTTCGGGTTTACTTCGACGCGAGCAGGGGAGCGCAACAGCGTCGCCCTAAAAGTGTCCCAGGGACTGTCCCGGGGAATGAACGATCCAGGAGGGGCATAATGAGGGTCTCAGAGATCTTCTCAACTGGTGGCGGTCGCGGTGGCGGTGGCGGTGGCGGTGGCGGTAATCGTTGCCACCATGAGTGTGAATACAGCTGTCATAGCGGTGGGGGTGGTGGCGGAGGCCACCGTCGCCGTCGCCACCACGACGACGACTTTGAGCGCCACAGCGGCGGTGGACTCCTCAGCATCATCCTTGGAGGCGGCGGAGGCGGAGGCGGCTACTAACCTCTAAGTGGTCAGCGGTGGCCTTCACTCCCATCAGCGGGGTGTGGGCCACCGCCGTGCCCTTGCGATCGAGAGAAAAACAGCGCAGCTGCAGCGAGAATGGTGACGGCTTCAGCTACCGCGCTGGAGGTTTTTTCCGGATACCAGCTAGGTTCGTACATATCCGGCAGCGGGCCAAAAGCGCCCAAATCGACATAACGATAGAGCAGCACGGCGCCCAGTGCACTACCAGCGACGAGCACCGTGAACAACGCCGCGGCCCGGTGCCAGATGAGGAGCACCAGGAGGCTGGCGAGGATCGCAGCCATCGATTCGACGCGAAAGAGCATTCCCTGGCTGACCGCGGCCCGGTTAGCGTCGAAACTAGCTGCGAGATCGAGGTGTGCATAGGCCTCATAGCCGAGCCCGCCTGCGGCCACCACACGGGCGATCACGCGTAATCGCGGGCTCACCTCACGATCAGCGTGCCCGTCATGTACTGGTGGATGGTGCAGATGTAGGGGTAGCTGCCCGGCTTGGTGGGGGCGGTGACCGCACCACGCTGCCCACCGGAGATGTTACCGCTGTCGAACGACTTGTCGTTGGCAGTGACGGTATGCGGCGCCTGATCCTGGTTGACCACCATGATCTTCGCGCCGGGAGCGACGGTCAGTGTGGCCGGCGTGAACGTGAAACTCTTCATCACGATCGTGTCGGTCGCACCAGGGGCGGCGGGGCCGCCGCCATCGCCCGCAGGGCTCCCCGCGCCACCGCCACAACCCAGCACAAGCCCCAGTACAGCGACGAGCATCGTGAGCAGGACCGCGGTTGGACGCAACCGGATCGTGGCGGTGGGCAGGGTCATCATGAGATCACTTTACCGTCAGCATGTCGGGCTTCAGGGAGTTGCTGATGCCGATGAATGAGTCCGGAATCGGGTACTGGCCCAGGATGAAGTTCAGGATCGCGGCGTGCATGGTCTCCACCGGTTGAATGGTGGCAGCAGTCATGATCCCGCCGGCGTCGGACACGTTCGCGGCAGCGAAGGTGTAGGTCTGCGCAGCGACGTTCTCTAGGTTCAGCGCCAGCTTGGCCACGTCGGGCACCGACGTCGCCGCGTTGAGCATGTTCACCTGGTCCTGGGTGATCGACAGCGGGGCATCGTTGATCACTGGTTTCCCGGCTTTGGACAGCACCGCATTCCAGGCCTGCGCGTGGTCGGAGTGCTGCTTCATCGCGGTCTGCACGAAGGTGGCCACCGCCGGTGGCACCGTGCCCAGCTGCCCGGCGCCGGCCTTCTGCAACGTCCCGCCGTAGGCGGTGACGGCGAGATTCTCCAACGCCGCCGCCAACGCCACCACCTTCAGATCCCCGGTGTAGGTCTCTGGCGGTGCCGCGGGCGGAGGCGGGGCGGCCGCACTCGATGAGCTCGGTGCACCTGAGGGCCCGTTGGAGCAGGCCGCCGCGGCACCGAGGGCGACGGCGCCGGCAGCGCCGAGGAAGAAGCCGCGTCGGGTAGAGGGCTTGGCCACCACGTGGCCAAGGTTGGCGGTCAGCTCGTCGAGGGCCTTGCGGACCTGCGGGAACGTCGACTCGTGCAGGTCGTCGAGCTCGCGAGTCAGCGCAGACAGTTCGCGCTCGCTGATCGCCATCTCCGCATTGCGGCGGCGGGGGAAGATGCTCATCGGATCGCTCCTTCGTCGACCGGAGCGGCCATGGTGGTCGGGTAGAACGCGTCGGGGAAGCCCACGCTGCCCGCCGCTGCGGGCAGCTTCGCGATATCCGGTGGCAGCGCGATCAGCTGCGGCGCGTTGGCCTTGACCAGCGCCTGGACCGCCAGCAGGATCGCCTTGTGCTGGGATTCCACGCCGGCGACGCTGGCGAAGAGCTGCCGCAGTTCCGCGGTGGTGACCAACCCGACATCCTTGACGTAGGTCTGCGCGGCCACGTCTTCCAGCGTGATCGCCAGCCCAACGACGTCGGCAGCGGTCTTGAGCTTGGGCACCGCCGCCTTCACCACCTCGGAGTACTTGGGATCCGTGCCGGTCTGGGGCTTGCCACCGAGCCGCTGAGCGGCCGCGTTGAACGCCATCGCGTGCTCGCTGTGCTGGTCCTTCGTCTTCGTCGCGAACGCTTTGACTACCGGGTTCGCGGAGCTCCCGCCGATGAACGGCAACGCCAAGGCGGTCTGGTAGGTCAACACGGCGAGGTTCTCCAGGCCAGCCGCGGTCTGCAGCGCTGCCACGTCGTCACCAGCCGCCGCCCAGGCCGTCGGGCTGCTCAGCAGCCCCAAGGCCACAGCGCCGCCGGCCGCGGCCGCGACAGTTCCCCAGCGGGACGCGTCGCGGCCGGCGGACACGCAGGCCTCCCGGGCCGCCTCGACGTAGTCATTCAGTCCCGTCCGAGCAGTACGCATCGCGTCGGACTGCAGATCGTCCGATTCTTCCAGGAGCTCTCGGAACCTGCCTTCATCGATCTTGTTCTGCACAAAACCTCCAAGCGGCTGGTGGGAGTTCAATCTCACGCGCTGTTACCGATCGCGTAAGAGGGAGTAGCCTAGCTTTCGACAACTTACCTACACCAGTTCGCCCCAGTTCATCACGATCAGGTCACATTTCGACCGGTCGGAGCGCTGAAAAGCTGTCCGGGCCTGGTCAGAACCATCTCTCCAGGATGATCGCGAGACCGTCCTCGGAGTTACCCGCTGTAATCTCGTCGGCCGCCTCGAGCACCGCGGGATGGGCGTTGGCCATGGCCACCCCGTGCCCCGCCCAATGCAGCATCGGCAAGTCGTTGGGCATGTCACCCAGAGCCAGCACATCCGCCGGCGCGACTCCCAGCTCGCCGGCCAGCCGGGCCAGCCCGGTCCCCTTGGTGACACCGGGAGCGGAGAGCTCGATCAGGCCGTAGCCGGTGGAGTACGTGACGTCGAGCCGGGCCCCTGATGCGGCACCGAGTAGCTCGCGGACCGCGGCGGCCATCAGGTCGCTGCTGGCATTCTCCTGGCGGACCAGCAGCTTGATCGCGGGCCGGCCGAGCAGCACATCGCGCGGCGCGTCGGCGGAGTCCGCGCCCGGCCAGGGGTGGGTGTAGCCCGGTTCGGCGAGGAACTGATCAGCGCCGTTCATCGCAGCGCTTGCGGTGGGTAGCTCGACGGCGAGCTTCGCGCCCGGTAGCGCGGTGGCGATCACCTCCGCCGCCACCCGCAGCTGCATCGGATCCAGCGTCACCGTGTAGCTGACCTGGTCGGTCGCGGCGTCATAGAGCACCGCGCCGTTGGCGCACACCGCCCGCCCAGCGTGGCCGAGCTGCTCGACGATCGGCGGGATCCACCGCGGCGGCCGCCCGGTGACCAGCACGAACGGCACCCCGGCCGCGATCACTCGATGCACCGCCGCGCGGGTGCGCTCGGAAACCTGATCGGTGGGGTCCAGCAAGGTGCCGTCAACGTCGGTGGCGACCAGCCGCGGCCTCTGCATGCCTCGACCCTACGTTCCCCCGATGCCTGCGATCAGCTGGTGAGAGCGTTCAAGGCGGTGTCGACGTCGATTTCGGTGGAGTAGATGTGAAATGAGACCCGCAGGTCACCGGCGCGGGTCGCTGCTCGGATACCGGTTGCGGCGAGTTTGCGGTCAGCGTCGGGGATGGCAGCGGACACGATCGCGCTGTCCCCGTCGGCCAGGCCCAGACCGGCCCGGAACCGGTTGGCCAACGCCAGGTTGTGGGCGCGGATCGCCTCGATACCGATCTGTTCGACGAGCTCCAGAGCGGGCGCGGTGCCGATCCAGCTGAACCAGGCGGGTGAGGTGTCGAACCGGCGGGCCGAGCGGGCCAGCCGCAGCGGAAGTCCGTAATAGGAGGTGTGCACATCCTGACCGGAAAACCAGCCGCGCCAATCGGCCAGCACTGACTGCAACGCATCCCACGCCGGCGCTGGCGGCAACCCGTAGCTCGCGGTGTTCAGCCAACCCGGCGCGGCAGACCACAGCGGCTGCGCGTCCACGATCTTCATCCTTGAAGCTATCTGATCGCCGATAGTGAGCGGTAGCCGTGCAAAATTGCACTGCCATCACTCAGTTTCGGCGATCATGGCGCTTGATCAAATCTCGCCACCAGCGCTCGATGACGGTCGGTCAGCAGAGCTCGGGCCGGCGGGACAGCACGGCGGCGGCTTCGAGCAGCATCCAGCCCGACAGCTGCACCGACAGGTCCCGCTCGGGACGCCCCGGGCTGGGCGGCTGCGCTGCCACCGTCCACTGCGGACCGAATACCGGACCGCCGTCGGCGACGCCGCGGGTGCGCCAGGCCGCCTCGGCAGAGTCCAGCACCAGCCGCGCCGCGATCTTGCCGGACGGAGCGGCCGGCCTGGCGACTGCGGCCACGGTGAGGTAGCGGGCCAGGATTCCGGTGAACAACCCGCCGTCGCCGCCGCCGTGCCCGCGCAGCACGCCCCCGTCGGTGAGGTGCTCGGCGACCGCGTGCACCGTTGCATCGACCTGCTGCCACCAGCGCGGCTCACCGGTCGCGGTGCCCAACTCGACGCAGGCACCCAGCAGCACGCCCTGGCAGTAGCTGTAGAGGGCGCGCTCCACGGTGCGCACCGAGCCGTCGGAATTCACCCGGGCGCCGTCGAAGATCAGGCCGGTGCTCGGGTCGATCAGGTGCTCGAGGATCCAGTCGACCAGGGACGCGGCGATGCCCAAATTTCCCCGGCGGGCGTAGAAGATCGCGGCGGGCCCAGTGGCCGGGACGTTGACGAAGTCGTCCCCGACTCGCCACCGCATTCCCCCGCTCGGGCCTCGCCCGAACCGCAGCCTGCGCATGATGGCCTGCTCCGCGCCCGGCTTGCGGATCCCGGCCAGCGTCGCGCCGCGCTGCAATGCCAGACCCATCCAGGCGATGTCGTCGTAGTAGTCGTTGACCCAGCCGGTGACGTTGCGCACCCGCACCCCGCGGACCAGTGCCGCGGTGGTGTCCCGCCGCCATTGCGTCGGGGCGCGGTGGTAGGCGTCGACCGTGCAGTCCAGCAGGTGCGCCTGCCACCAGTAGTGCCAGTGCATCGAGGGCCCGGCCGGCCAGTTGATCCCGCCTAGCCGGGTGCTTGGCAGGCTCCACAGCCAGCGCAGGTGCCGGGTGTGCACCGCGCGTTCCGCGGCGGCCGCGCGGGCCGCCCACACACTCACCAGGCCGTCCCGAGGTCGGCGTGCTGGCGGATCCAGGCGTGCATGGCGATCCCGGCGGCCACCCCGGCGTTGATCGACCGGGTGGAACCGAACTGCGCGATCGAAACGGTCATGGCGGCTCCTTTGCGGGCGTCGGTGGTCAGGCCAGGGCCTTCCTGCCCGAACAGCAGCAGGCAACGCCGCGGCAGGCTGGCGGTCTCCAACCGCAGCGCACCCGGGGAGTTGTCCACCGCCACCACGGTCAGTTCCTCCGCGGCGGCGTGCGTGAGCAGCTCAGCGATGCCGTCATGGTGTCGCAGATGTTGGTAGCGGTCGGTGACCATGGCGCCGCGGCGGTTCCACCGGCGGCGGCCCACGATGTGCACCTCTGCCACGGCGAAGGCGTTCGCGGTGCGCACCACGGTGCCGATGTTGTGGTCGTGGCCGAAGTTCTCGATCGCCACGTGCACCGGGTGGCGGCGGGCGTCCAGCGCCTCGACCACCGCCTCGCGACGCCAGTACCGGTAGGCATCGACGACGTTGCGGCGGTCGCCGCCGCCCAGCAGCTCCGGGTCGTAGCGGTCGTCGTCAGGCCATGGGCCCGGCCATGGGCCCACGCCGATCGTGGGGCCCCACTCCGTCGGGCCAGGCCAGATCGTCCCGTGCTCTGCCACGTGAACGATGTAACACGAGGCACCGAGAGCCCCTGTCAGGCCACCCCCTCGCAGTGAAACGCACGCTGCACGTCGAGCGCGGCGGCCAGGGCGTCTGAGGCCCGGATGAACACCGCCACGACGCTGTCACCCTCGCCGTGCTCCAACGGCACGCCGCCGTGCAGCGCGATCGCCGCAATCGAGCAACTCGTAGTGGCGGGCGATAGCGGCGCTCATCGCCTCGGGCGCGGACTCCTACAGACGCGTCGAGCCCTCGAGGTCGGTCAGCATGAACCTCACTGTGCCGACCGGGAGGTGGAACGTCGCCTGCCCAATACCTTTTGCGCCCACCGGGGGATCCCCCCACACCGGCGGCCGGCCCGTCCAGCCGCGCGCTCGCGATTGTCTCATCGCCAGGCCTTGGAGAGCGTGCGGTTTCTGGTTTCGGTTGAGGACCTGGTAGGCCATGCCTAACAGTAGGGCCGCCCCGATCTCCACTCACGCGCGAGCGTCAAGCCGGCGAGCGAATGTGCAAGACCATTACCCGCGGAAACGGCGCAGCCTGTTCGGCAGTTGCCAGGGCCACGTGAGAGTCCAGGGTCGGGCGGCCAAGCAGCAGGCGCCGAGCACGGTGCCGAAGATGATGTGGCCGATGAGGCTGAGCGCTAGCGTAGTCAAGGTGAGCGGGAACAGTAGCGTCGCACCGTCGGGGGCGAGGGCGACGGTGGCAATGAGGCCCGTCCAGACGGGGACTACGGCGAAAGCGACAGCGACCGCCATGACCCGCTGACGGGACCATGACGTGACGCCGAAGCTTGCTACCAACGCGAAGAACACGAGCCCGATCCCACCGCCGTCGCCTGGGTACCGCCACGCGTATCCCACAATGGCGTTGCTGGTTTCGTCGGTGATCCATCCACCCAGCTGGGGGAGAAGTCGCCCCACCAATGAAGGCCGTAGACGGTCAGCAGGCGGAAGGCATCGTAGGCGGCCACCGCGATGAGACCAGCAAGGAAGCCGCCGATCACCACCCGGTCGTGGGGCTTCGGGCGCCACACCAGTAGCGTGAGTGACAGCAAGGTGATCGGAACTATGAGCCGCAGGGCGGCCAGGTGTATCGGCACGATTCCAAAGACGTGAGCCGGGATGGCCAGTATTGGAGCCGCGCCGGCGCAAAGGAGAATCAGTGTTCGGGCCACTCCGCAAGCGCGAATATCGGTTATGAGTACGGCGTGTGAACGAGACGCTCCCGTCGGAGGCCTACTCCGCATAGGTTTGGTGACCGTCATGGTTTTCTCCAAATTTAGACGTCTGCCGGTGGCAGGAGCCGGATGCACGCCGGTGCGGCGGGGAACCCGATGGCGGGTCAGTGACCATCTGATGGCATCCGAGCGCGTTGTCGGCGCACGACTACCGCGAACGCCAAGTGCAGCGGCTGGGTCGGAATCAGGCGATCGATCAGGAGGGACCGCAGCGGCGGGGCAGCGTCGAGCGCGCCGCTAGATGATCTATTCCAAG
>QHBY01000243.1 GCA_003244245.1 Pseudonocardiales bacterium | reverse complement strand
GCGAGTGATACCCCGGCGTGGCGCGCGCGTTATGCAGCGGCGCGTTGCCGTCGCCACCCATCTGGGCGTTTCTCAGTGATCGGTTTCGGAAAATCAGTGATCAGTTTCGGAAGATCACCGTGCGCTGAACGATGAAGTTGATGCAGGTGGCGGTACCCTGAGCGACGACGAATGCGCAGGTGATCTCGCCGCGGATCGGCGGGAGCAGCGCGAGCATCGCCGCGTTCATCCCCACTTGGACCACGAACGTGATGCCGTACAGCGCCATCACCGAGGCGAACTCCCCGCGCCCACCCCGGCCCTGGAACGTCCACCTGCGGTTGATCAGGTAGGCGGTAGTGGTGCCGGCGATGAATCCCAGCGCCTTGGCCAGGTGCACCCACAGGCCGGCGGCCAGCAACCCCTGGTAGCTGCTGTAATCCACCACGGCGGCGACCCCGCCGACCAGGACGAAACGGGTCAGCTGGGTCGACAGGCGCGACCTCGCCTGCAGCTGCGGTGCGGCCAACCGAAGTCTCCTTTCGGGCTTCGAGCCGGACGTGATCCGGTCCGAGCAGGGTACCGACAGGGGCAGCCGGTTACCCTCGCGCGGTGCTTGCGGCCGCCGACGTGCAACGCTCCGTGACCTCCCGAGCAGGCGTGCTCGCCGGGCTGGCCATGCTGACCCTCGTCGCGTCGGTCGGGGTGTTGCTGGCCCCGGTGATCGCCCAGGACCCGGTGGTCAGCTGGCCACCGGCCGGCCAGCCGGCCCACTCCACGGTGCTGCCGCTGGTGCCCTACCGACCGCTGAGCCTCACTGCGCGGATTCCGTGCGCCGCGCTGTCCGCGCTGGACCGGCAACCCGACGGCGGCGACGCGCTGCGCACCCTGCCCGCCACCGCCGGCAAGCCGGGCCAGCTCAGCCAGGGCCTGGTCGTCGCGGTCCGCGGCGACGTCGTGCAGGTGACCGCCTCGGGCCGGACGTTGTTGCGCGAGGTGCTGCCGGCCGGCGGGTGTACCTACCAGGTGCTGGCCGACGCCGGCGGCGTGCGGATACTGCGCGACGGGGTGCCGCGGGGCTCTGCATCGGTGCAGGTACCGGAGGTCAGCGAGCTGGCCACCGATCTGGAGAGTCAACCGGCGGCGGGGGGCTTGGCGGTGTCGTTGCACACCGACGCCCGTTACGAGTCCACCCCGACGGCACTGAAGGTCGGGCTGCTGGTGGTGTGCGCCGCGGCCCTGCTGATGCTGCTCGGATTGGCCTGGCGGTGGTTCGGTGGCCAGGCGATAACCGCTGCAACCGCGCGACTTCGCCTTCGCGTTGCCGACGCGGTGCTGGTGGCCGTCTCGGCGGTGTGGGTGCTGCTTGCTCCGACGAACTTCGACGACTCGTGGTACCTGCTGATGGCCCGCGGTGCCAATGCCACCGGCTCGGTCAGCAATGCGATCTACATGTTCAACGTCACCGAGAACCCCTTCGTGGCCAGCCAGTACGTACTGCAGCTATGGGGCTCGCTCGGTGGGTGGGGCCTGGTGTGGATGCGGTTGGTGCCGCTGGCCTACGGGCTACTCACCTGGCTGCTGCTGCGACTGTTCCTCGTTACGGGTTTCGGTCGGGAGCTGGGCACCAGCCGGGCTACCTGGGCGCTGCTGCTGGCCTACCTGCTGTGGTGGCTGCCCTACGGGATGACGCTGCGCCCCGAACCGCTGATCGTGGCGCTCGCAGCGGCGACGCTGCTGCTGGCGGAGCTGGCCCGGCGGCGCCGCTCGGTCGGCGCGCTGGCCGCCGCCACCGCGACCGCGGCGCTGGCCCTGTCAGTCTCCCCGTCCGGTCTGGTCGCCATCGCACCGCTGGTGCTGGCGCTGCCGTGGCTGTGGCGATGGCTGCGCGCGCAGGGTGCCGCTACCCGAGTCGCCGCGATCGCGCTGCTCGCCGCCGCGAGCACCAGCCTGGTGCTGGTGGGATTCGCCGACGCAACACTCGGCGACGTGCTGGAATCCGCCGCGGTGCACCGGTGGTATTACCAGACCTTCTCCTGGTACCAGGAGAAGGTCCACTACCAGACGATCCTGAGCTTCGAGGACTCCAGCCAGTGGGCCCGCCGAGCCCCGGTCGTGCTCACCATCGCCGTCCTGCTGGTCGTCGCGCTGAACCGGATCGCGAGGGCACTACGGCTCCCGAACTCAACAGCAGTGCTGTCTGCCCGATGTTGGACCGCTCTGCTGTTGAGTTCGGGAGGAGCAGGGTCGGCTGACAACGGCGGTGATCCTCTGCGGCGGTTGCTGGTGAGCAGTGCCGGGTGCTCAGCGTTGTCGCTGGCGTTGCTCGCGCCGACGCCGACGAAATTCGTCAACCACTTCGGGGCGGCGGCGGCCGCGCCGACGGTGTTGCTGGCCGCAGCGCTGCTGCGCTCCCCGCTGTCGGCCGCGATGCAGCCCGATTGGCTGCGGCCTGATTGGTGGCGGCACCGTGGCAGCGCCGCCGCCACCGTGGGCACGGCGGTGCTGGTCGGTGCGGTGTCCTGGACCTTCGCCGGGCCCAACCTGTGGCGGCCCTACTCCGACCGCGGCCAGCCCTTCGGCAACCACCTCAGCGCATCCGCGGACCACCCCGATCTGGTGGGCATGCGGCCGAAGCTGGGACCCGTGCAGCTGGCCAACCCGGCCGTCTGGGTGGCGGTCGCGCTGGCCGCGGCCGGGTGGATCTGGTGGCGGCGGCGCCGCGGTCGGGACGCCGCGCTGACCCCCGACCAGGCGGTGTTGCTGACCGGGTCGACCGCGATGGTGGTGATGATCATCGTGGTCTTCGGGTGGGCGCCGTTGCGCCAGTACCCCGGCTGGTCGGTGGCCCTGTCCGCGGTGCGATCGGTACAAGGCGAGCCGTGCGCGCTGGCCGGCTACGCCCAGGTCCTCGTCGACACCGCGGCGCAACCGGTGCCCACCGGGCCGGCGATGACGACGGGAGCGTTCACCGCCGCGGCGCAGCGGCCCTTGCCGGTACGTGCGCCGAATCCGGGCACGCTGGTCTGGCACGACTTCGTCGACAGCGATCCCCGAAGCGATTCAGACACCGGCCCGCTGACCAGCCCGGCCGGCCTGCTCGTGACGCCGTGGTTCGCACTGCCCCCCGCTGGTGGCACCACCCTGGATAGCACCAACCTGGGTGGCACCACACTTTTGGTCCCGCTGCTCGGCGTCCGGGCGGCCCAGCAGGTGACCCTGGAGTACGCCACGGAGTCCATCGAGGGGGGGCCGGACCCCGCCGTGACGGGCAGCACGCCCCTGCGGGCGGACTGGACCGCGCAGCACAGCCAGTGGCGACAAGCAGCCATCCCCCTCGATCGGCTCGGCCCTCGGCGCCCCGCGAGTGTGCGGCTGGTGATTCGCGACTGGACAGCCAGCCCCGCCGACGACTGGCTTGCGGTAGGCCAGCCACGGCTGGCCCGGTGGCGCCCGCTGGCGACGTTGACCACCGGACGCCCGGTGTACGTCGACCAGCTCACCGCGGCCCTGATGCCCTGCGTCGAGCAGGTCGGCGTCGAGCATGGCATCGCGCAGGCACCGGCGATGCTGGTGCTCAGTGACGAGGAATTCGGCCGAGGATTCCTCGATCTCGGCTTCGAGCTCGACCGCGGCGGTACCCAGATTCCGGCCAGCCGCGACGCGACCATCGTGCGGATGCCCGCTGCGCTCGTTCCCGGTGGACCCCCCACACTGCCCTGGGGCCGGGTGGAGCGGGTCGGCTACGACCATCCCGTCGGGCTGGTCGACCTGCACGTCCACACGGTCCGCCGGGCCGGCTGGACGCGACTACCCACCCTGGCCGCCAAGAG
This sequence comes from Pseudonocardiales bacterium, assembly GCA_003244245.1. Taxonomy (GTDB): domain Bacteria; phylum Actinomycetota; class Actinomycetes; order Mycobacteriales; family Pseudonocardiaceae. The sequence goes on along the minus strand of QHBY01000243.1, from coordinate 908 downwards.
CTACCACGGAAACGCCATTGGCTGAACGGCCGCGCCCGCCGTCGGCAGGTATCCTCTCCCTGTGACACATGTTCCGTCGGAGTGGCCGGGTGTCGAGGTCTCTGTCAACGAGCAAGGTCGAGTGACGATTCCGGCGCAGGTGCGTCGGGCTGCGGGAATCGAGAGCGGAGTGCCGTTGGTGGCATACGTTGAAGACGGACGCGTGGTGATCGAAACCCGTGAGCAGCTGGCCAACCGCATCCGTCGCGACGTCGCCGCTGCCTGGACCGGCGCGGGATCAGTGGTGGATGAACTCATCGCCGACCGCCGCGCTGAAGGAGCCCGCGAGGATCAACCGTGACGGTCGTGTTGGACACCTCGGCGGTGTTGGCGTGGCTGCGCGACGAGCCCGGCGCCAACGTGGTGCACCCGCTGCTCCCCGTCGCGGTCATGTCGGCGGCGAACTGGTCAGAGACCTGGCAGAAGCTCCACCAGCACGGCGCCGACGCCGGGCGAGCCACCAGCCGGTTGCGCACCCTCGGGGTCCGGGTGGAACCACTCACCGAAGCCGACGCGGTCACCGCCGCGAGCCTGTGGACGAGCACCCGCGCGGCGGGGTTGTCTCTGGGCGATCGATGCTGCCTGGCGCTGGCCGCCAGATTGGATCTGACCACGGTCACCGCGGACACTGCCTGGGCCGCCCTCGACATCCCCATCCCCGTCCGGACCATCCGCTAACCCACTGCCGGCGCTCGACGCCGTGAACTCGACGGGGCGGACGTTTCCGGCCGCACGAACGTCCGTCTTGTCGAGTTCACAATCAATACCGAAGCGGTGCCGGTGGATATCGGTCGTCAGGGTTGGCCGCGGCCGGGGCTGCTGGATCCACCAGGGGACCATCCGCATCCTAGCCGGAGTTTCCGAATTTT
>QHBY01000242.1 GCA_003244245.1 Pseudonocardiales bacterium | reverse complement strand
CGTGGTCTTCCGCGGTGCCGCCGCATCGCCGCGCGCCGTGGCGCCGGCGCGGGTGGGGGTGGGGGTGGGGGTGGGGGTGGTTGACGTGATGGTGGGCTGCTGCTCCACGGTGTCTGGGGCGCTCGCGGTGATTTCCCTGCTACCGACGTCACTGGCGGCGTCGATGGTGGCGTCGGGTGCTATTGCGCTGGTTTCGTCTTCCGGCTGGTCAGGGGTGGCGGCGGTGACGTGGTCCTGGATGGTGTCAGTGATCCTCCAGGTGTCCGCGGCCCGGCGTCCGCCCGGGGCGGGCTCGGAGCTTCGGGTCACGCTGCCCTCGGTGGCCCACGCGGCGAGGATCTTCGCCGCGGTAGAGCGGCCGATGCTCGCTTGGGCGGCGAGGTCGCCGGTGGTGGTGGCGGCGGTGTGGGCGTGCAGTGCGGCCCACAGCTTGTCCTCTGCAGCGGTGCGTCCCCTGGGGGCCGTGCTGGTGTGGGAGCGAAGGGTGGCGTTGGCGCTGGGCATGATGGCCTCTTTCACGGTCGAAACGGTGTCGGATGAGTGGTCATGCCCCCCGGGGGGAGGTGTAGCCCCCGGTGCGCGTGCCGGGGATCGGGCTACCCCTCTATGGACGCTTCCTTCAGGGCAGGAAGTCAACCCCTGGTGTCAAACAAAAACCCTTCTTCTTTTCCTTGCCGTATTTTGCGACGCCAGGACACGCGCGTTTAGCCATTCTTCTTCCAAAGTCTCCCAGGGAAATTTTCGACAGGTCGGTGCCGGAGTCACGCTCAGGACCGCAACCAAAGCCTTTCCCCCTCTCGAGGTGGGCGGCATTATGAAGGAAGTCGGACGGTTTTAGTTGCCGTTCGTCATGTTCGCCCTTGTTGATCGCGGGATCCTTGGACGCGCCCAGAATCCCTCGGCGCGTTTGCTGCCCGCGTCGGATTTGTTGGCGGCCGGTCGCGAGCCAGCTGTGGGCGGAGGAACGGCCAGGCAGCGATCTCGACGAGGCTGGTACCTCGGACACCCCGGTAAGGGCGGGTCAGGGACGCATCGGCGCAAGGCCACGTTCGGCCGGCAGGTGATCAGCAGCGCGGGTATCCCGGTGGGCCTGGCCAGGAGGCGGTCATGGCCAGGGGTGTCCGGTCATGCTGTGGTGCGGGGGATGGGGGATGGGGGTCAGGTCGCGAATCCGCATTCGGGGTGGTGGGCGGGGTCGCCCGGGAACTCGTCGGGGCAGCCCTGCGCGGGGTCATAGTCCGGGTCGTCGGCGTCGAGGTAGGCACCGAGATCGGCCAGCGTCGCGACCCGGGTGATCGGGACGGTGGCGCCGCAGTCGGGGCACTCATCCAGGAGGAGGAGGATCTCGGACGCGCCCAGGTCGGGCACGAACCGCCACCCGTGCTCGCTGTCGGGGTCGGTGACGATCAGCAGGTCACCGGGCACCGCGCCGTAGACGCGGTGCGGGTCGTCGATCACGCTGACCTGCTCCACAGGCACCCCCAACACGCTGGCCGCCATCCGGCCCAGCCGTGCCCGCCGCCGCCAGGTGTGCCAGTCCAGGAGGCGCGCGGCGAATCCGTCAGGGTCGGCGTCGCGCGCCCGGCGGGCAGCTGTCACGGCCCGCGCGGCGAGTCCGGACAGCGCGGCGGTCACTGGGACCATCCCAGGGCGTTGCTGGCGATGGGGGGTAGGTAGTCGACCTGACCGCCCTGGGCGATCCACACCACCGGTTCACCGGTGGGTTGGATGCCGACGCCCTCGGCGGTATCGGGAGTCTGTGCGACGCCGCTGATGGTGTACTCGAACGGCCACCGGGGTTGGATGGCTAACCGGATCCGGGTGTCCCGGTCGTAGCCGTCCAGCGCGGCGATCAGGTCGCCGACGGTCTCGATATGGTCGGTCATGGCATCCCTCCGGTGTGGGGTCGTGCGGGCGATCAGTATCCGGCCCGGGGTGGCGCGGTGGTGTCCTGTCTCGGTGGTGTGTGCGCGTCGTGGGGTGGTCAGAACCTCACGACGGGCTGGGGGCTAGTGGGTGACGCGCAGGGCGGCGGTGGCGGCGTGTCCGATGGTTTGGGCGGTGGCGACGGGGTCGGTCAGCAGGTGCAGGGTGACGCCATCCAGTGGCGTGTCGGTGGCATCGGTGCTCAGCCACAGCAATCCGCATCCGGTGGCGCGTAGCCGGTCGAGGCGCTGTTGCCCCTGGAGGCGGGGATCCTCGCGGAAGTGGCCGTCGGAGATGATGACCAGCAGCCGCGCGGCACCGGGGCGGGACAGCCCGAGGGCACCGTCGAGGGCATCGATCGCGGTGGGGATGTCTTCCCAGTTGTCCTTCGCGGTGAACTCGGTGACCTCGGTGGGTGCGCCGCCGGGGCGGGTGATCGGCCGGACGTGATGCCCGAAGATCACCGTCGCGGTGTCGGCGGGCACGGTGGCGTGGTGGGCGGCGTGGGCCAGGATCCACGCGGTGGAGGCGACCGCTGGGGCGAGGTGGCGCATGGAGCCGGAGACGTCACACGCGATCCCCAGCCGCAGCGGCGGGGTGGGCACCGTGGTGCGGGTGGTGCGGGTGAACGGCTCGGCGGTGGGCAGTGCCCTGGCGGCGCGTTGCGCGTCGGCGACCAGCGCGCCGCGCATCCGCAACCGTCCCGGCGGGGTCACCGAGGTCGTCTTCGTCACGACCCGATCCCGCACCCCAGCGGTGCTCAGCGCACGGGCCAGGACCCGCGCGGCGGTGCGTTCTGCGGTGGTGGGTGGGCGGGTACCCGCCATGGTGGTGTCGCCGGTCCGGGGACCGCCCACGACGAACACCGCGTGGGCGGCCTTCGTGGCGGTCTGCTCGGCGGCGTCTTGGGTGGCCTTGGTCGCCTTCGCCCGCGTGGCGGGGTCGGAGGGGACCGGTTCGTGGGCCACCGCCCGCGCCACCTTGCGCAGCGTGGCGGTGATCGCCTCCGCCAACGGCGACAGCGGCGGCGTGGCTGTACCGGAACCGTACGAGGGTTGCCCTGCAGGCGAGGTGTCCGGCTTGTCGGGACTGTCGGGGTCGGCGCCCAGGATCTCGCACCACCGGCGACCGAGGTCGATCATGGCTTGCGCGTCGTCATCGGCGATGGTGTGTGCGGCCTTCCACACCGCGCGCAGCTTCGCCAGCGTGTCGGCACCGAGCACCGTGGCGACGGCGCGGGTGACGGGGGCGGTTTCGGCGCGGGTGAGGATCCCGCCGTCGGTGCGTGCCACCAGCAGGGCGGCGGTGTGCGCGGCGTCGCGTGGGGTCATGGTCGGGGCGTGGGCGGGGTCATCGGCGTGGATGTCGGCCAGGATCAGGTTGGTCGCTGACGCGCGCAACCAGTGCCGGTCGTCGGGGCGTCGGCGGATCTGCGCGGCCTCGATCCGGGACTCCTCGAGCAGCAGGGCGGCGGCCAGCGCGCCGGGTGGCGCGTCGGGTGGTGGCTGCCAGGTGGTGTGTGCGGCGTGCGCGCACTCGTGGGTGAGCAGTCCCCATGCGGTCGAGTAGCGGGCCCGGTCGCTGACGTGGCGGGGGGTGGCAGTGGCGGGGTCCACACTGCCCAGGTGGGTGCCGTCGAGCTCGATGGTGGCATGCGCTGGAAGGAAGCACGCTGGGGCACCGTGGCCCGCGCCGGGGGCGACGGTGACGAGCAGGTCCTCCCGGTCGGCGATCACGGGCACCTCCTCAGTCAGCGCGGCGGACAAGGTGAGCCATCCGGGCGCGGTGGTGGCCGGATCGTGTGTGGTGACGGCGGTGGTGGGCTCGGCGATCAGGTGCGCGGTCATCGCTGGGTGTCCTTTCCTGGGCAGTGACAAGGCGGGGTGAGCTAGACGACGCGGGCACCCAGGGCCAGCGGGGTGACGGCGGCACCGAAGGCGTCCCGCACCACGGCGGCGACGGTGGTCCGGTCTTGTTCCGGGGCGGTGCCGACGAGGTTCCCGGCGGCGGCCATCGGCCCGAGGACGGCGGCGATCTTCTCGAACGCGATCAGCTCCCGCAGCTGCGGTGCCCACCCGACCTCCCCCGACTGCTGGCGGGTGGCCAGGTTGCGGGCGACCCGCACCGCGCGGCGGTCGATCCGCAGTTGGGTGGCGAGGTCGTAATCGGTGGACACCTGAATCTGCGCGGAGAACCGGGACGACAGGGCATCGGTGAGCACCGCGCCGTGCACGCCCGGGTTGTGTCCGGCCACCACGTAGAACCCCTCGGCGGCGGTGACGACCTCGCCACCGTGGGCCTTGATGATGATCTGGCGGCGGCCATCCATCGCGGGGTACACCACCGCCAGCACCGTGGGCGGGATCAACGTGGCGTCATCGATGAACAGCGTCCGGCCCTCGCGCATCGCGGTGACCAACGGACCGTGGACGAACACGTACCGCCCGTCCGGGGTCTGGGTGTACTCGCCCACCAGGTCGGCGACCGTGGTGTCCCCGTCGCCGGAAACCGTGACCAGATCGGGGAACGCGGCTTCCACCACCGAGGTCTTGCCGGTCCCGGGCGGACCGTACAAGAGCGCCGCCACCCCCGCCTCGCGCAACTTGCGCAGCGCGGTCACGTCCGGCAGCCCGGAGAGCTGCCTGGGGTGGTAGAGCTGCCCGTTGGGCCGTGCCACCGGACCGGACACCACCGCTGCCGCCGTCCCCACCGACCCGGACGGGGCGGACGGGGCGAGGGTGACTGTGGTGGCGGACGGCGTCGCCGCCGTGCGGGGTGTGCGCGCGGGACGGGGCGAGCTGGACGCCGCAGACAGCGCGGCAGCGGCGGTGGTGGTCGCGGTCGCCCGGTAACGGACCGGTTTGGTCGAGGTTTGCTCGGCCTCGCCCCGGTCGGCCAACAGGGTCAGCGCGTTGCCGACCGCGCCGGAGGACCGACGCCCACCGGGCAACCCTCGCGCCACCTCACCTGGGGTGAACTCGCGGCCCGCCCTATCGGCCAGGAATCCCGCGACCTGTCGGCGCAGCTCGCCGTTGCGCAACCGTCCCGCCCGGGCGGATGTTGGCGTGGCTTGGGTCGTCATCGCACGTAGTCCTTTCACATTCGGGCGGGGCGGGCAGCAGGCATAATCGCATTCCCGGTAGGCATAGCTCACGCCGGGCGTGCAATTCGTTTGATTTCCCGGCCCCTGGTGACAGTTCAAAGATAACTCTGCAGCGCGGCGAACGCAATAGAAAACACGCTTAATTTCAAGACTCTTCCCAGTGCGCCCGCTCCGTCGGCATTTGTCGGCGAATAGAAAACCGGTCCCTACGGTCATACTTGCCGCCGGTGTCGCGTATATGGACTCTTTCTCGTGGTTCTGTGGACTCGCGCCCTGGCGAGGCGCCACCGGACTCGCGGCGACCCAGGAGAATCAGGAGAAAGGCAGGGGATCTCGAGACAGGGAAAGGAATAGAAGCGGAGCGGAGACCACGGGAAAGCCCCAGATGTGGGAGGACCGGAGCCCGGAGAGGCGGGTCACCGCCACCAGCCGATGTGTTATCCCGCTTGTGGCCTAGCGAGTCTGGTATCGCAGCGGATCCTCTTACGTCCGGTCTGCGCTGCGGCTTCCCAGGGGGCTGGGGGTGGCGCTCTAATCGGTACCCCCAGGTGAACCCCAAGGTGATCCCCAAGTTGATCCCCTAACGGAAGTGACCCTACGCGCACACGATCTCAGAAATCGTCACCTAAAGTAGTGATGGTAGAGAATCGCTGCACCGTGAGATGAAGTGCGCCGTGTGCGGTCGGCATAGGGTCACCGGGTTTGGTGGTTGGGTAGGGAAAGGGGATGGTGTGGATCATGGGAAACAACCATCATGGTGGGTGACGGAGAGCTCTCGCGGAATCTAGGTGACCTGCCGCACGTTTTTCGGTGACCAGTGGGTGGCGCCGACCCTGGTTACCCGTGGCTGAGGGACCGATCCGGCGGGTTGATATTTTGCGCGATTCGTTTATATTCCATCGGGCAAAAATTGTCGGGCAAACCCGCTGTCTCGCACAATAGCATTCTGGCGCGGCCGTTGATGATGATATCGCTGAGGGATTGTTGATCCGCGACGAGCAACGGAGAGGCTTCCTACTGGAGGTGTATTATTCGTTGACGCCACGGGTGGTGGAGTCCTTGACCGCGCTTGCGCCGTTGGTGAGATGGGTTCGGGCCCACCCGGAGATCAACGACCGGGCAGGGGTGCTCAGTGCACGGCGGCGGTGTCCCGTTGCTCACCCTGGCGGTCGTGCCGGCCGGGGGCGCGGGGGGCGGCGTGCTCAGCGTCGTGGCGCTGTTGGACGCGTGAGGCCAGCGCAAGGGCTTGCACGGTGGGTGTCTCGTCGATTTCAGCCAGCCGAGTGGTGAGCAGGGCCAGTGTGCGGGGGATCGCGTCGAGGTGTCCCAGTCGTTGCTGCAGGCGCATGATGTCGCGGTAGAGCAGCTCGTTGTGCGGGTCGAACACCCGCGCGGTTTCCAGCAGGTCCAGGGTTTGCTGGGGGTCGGCGTCGACGAGGGCCCGGGCGAGCGCGGCGACGGCGTCCAGCGCGTCGCGGCGGGTGGCCTCGCGCGGCGCGTCGATCCACTCGGTGTCCAGGCCCTCGGCCAGGCACCCGCGATAGCAGTCCACGATCTGCTGGTAGGCGGCGATCCGCTCCCTGTCGCTGCCGGCCGCTCGCCGGGCGGCCACCGCGTCGCGCAAGCGCCAGTAGTCCACCGCAACGAGGCTGGGCTCGAGGTGGTAGTGGTTTTCCCCGATCACGATGAGGTCGCTGATGGCGCCGCCGGTGGCCTGGGTCACCGAGCGCCGCAGCCGCGACAGCGCGGTGTTCAAGGCGTTGGTGGGCCGCTGCGGGGCATTGTTCTGCCAGAGCGCGGCCACCAGCACGTCGCGGTGCACACCGTCGGGATGCAGGGCAAGAAACACCAGCAACTCCCGCTGCCGTGGCGGGAACACCGCGGTGATCTCCCGCACCGCGCCATCCACCGCGGCACCGCCCTCGCCGGTCTCACTTGTGGGGTTGGGTGTCCAGTGCACTTGAAGTCGGCCCAGCACCGTGAGGGTGATCGGGGCGAGGAGGGCATCGCTGTGATCTGACTCCTCGGTCGCCACCGGGCAGCACCTGACCGCGGCTGCGCTCTGGTCGGCGCGCGGACCGTCGTGCCCGTGGTGAGGGCGGCCCTCGGCGTCCACGTGGCGAGGCGGCGGTTCGGAGGCGGCACGGGGCCTCAGCGCAGGCGGCGTGCCTGGGCTGGTGCCCTCGTGCTCCGTGCGGGGAATCGCGGTGACCTCCAGCGCGGTCTCGATGATGTCGCTGGCGCCATCGCGGGCATCAAGGGCCGTGGCCGGCGCGCTCCTTGCGGGGGGTTGCGCCGAGGCGCACGGCGAGCCCTCCCTCTGACCCACGACGGGCGTGAACGGTGCCGCGGGATCGCTCGCGGGCGGCGCGGCGTCAGGGGGGTCGGGCTCGGCTTGACGCAGCAGCATCAGCAGCTGGGCGGTCTCGGCTTCGGGCAGGCGACATATTCGGGTGCCCACCAGCGCTTGGCCGGGTCCGGGGCTGACCGAGGAGACGGTGCCGTCGTCTCGGATGTAGGCGCTGAGGCCGGGACGCCACTGGCCCAGCAACACCCCTACCAGCCCGAACGGCGCGCCGTTGTCCAGCACGGCCTGCAACCGTTGCGTGTTATGTTCTGGTGGCCGGGCCACCAGCGCCATCACCGGCCACGCCGCTGCGGCTGCGGAGTCGTTTTCCCGGACGCGGCGCAGCATCTCGGCTTCCAGCTCATCGAGCGCGGCGTCGAGGTCGGCGACCACCCGCACCGCGGCCGGCCACTCATCGTGAGCGTGCTCAGGTCCCAGCAGCAGCGCGAGGTCGTCAACGGTGATGATCACCTGCGCTGTCGCCGCCGGCACCGGTGGTTGAGTCAGCAAGGTCAGCAGTAGCGCGCGGGCCGCCGCGCAGGCCCCTGCGCCGACCAACCCCAGCCCGCGGGCCACGGCCAGGTCCAGCGCGATCTCCCGCCCGTCACGCACTCCCAACCCCGGCGTCACTCGCCTCCCGTTGGCCCGGTCGACAGTGGTGTGTGCGTCGGGCGTGCCACCGATGACCAGCGCGGGCGCGGCACCGCACCGGGTGCGCTCACCGTCGTCGAGGTCGTCGGGCGCGCCGTCGTCGGCGTGTTCGGCCTGCAGATGCGCCAACCGCAGCTGGTAAACCACCGGCGCCACCGGGAGGTCATCGCGGCGGCCGCTGCCCGGCCGGTAGCGGCGGCGTGCGGCCACCAGGGCGGCGCTGATGGCGGCGGCCAGTCCCAGGCCGACGAACACGCCCGGCTCCCACCCGATCCCCGGCCCGGAACCCGGTGTGGCGCCTGTTCGGGGTGCCGTGACCACAGCCGGGACCGCAGTGGCCCTCGGCGCGGTGGGCGGCGGCCCCGGACGTGGGGGCGAGGCGGGTGTCGAGGACGGCGCTGGCGCCGGCCGCGGCGGTGGGAGTGCCGGCATGATCGGCGGTGTCGCGTGGCGATCAGCGCCGGTTGTTGGGCTTGGTGGGGGTGCGGTCGAGGTCGGCAGGGTGAGCCGTTGCCCGGGGAAGATCAGATTCGGGTTGGTGAACCGACCGCCGTGGGGCTGGGGCTTTCCCCTGTTCAGGGTGAAGATCTCGGGCCAGCGTCCGGCGGAGCCCAGCGTGCGCGCCGCGATCCGCGACAACGAGTCGTGGATCCCGTTGTGCGGTGCGCGCACCACCACGCTGCCCGCATCCTCTCCCGCGGCATCCGCGGGGCCGACCGTGTCCACCAGCCTGAGCGGCCCCCCGAGGACAGTCGGGGCGCTGGCAGCAGTGGCGGTCGCGACGACTTCGCCGTGCCCGCTGGTGGCCTCGGTGGTCCCGGCCGTGGTGGTCGAGGGGCTGCGGTTGCCCAGCAGGGCGACCACGATCACGCCGACGAGGATCGCCGCGACGGCGTGCACCGGCCCATGGGTGTCCAGCTGGGGCCACCGCAGGCCCCGCACCGCCGCCACGACACAGCGCGCCACGTCGATCACGAACGCGACCCAGGTGATCCAGCACAGGCAGGCCAAGAGGTCCAGCAGCAGCGGGGTGGTCAGCGGGCCCAGCAGCACCGCCTGCACCTGCGGCCCGGTGGGCAGGTGATCGGGCAGTGGCCAGCCGATGTAGTGCCACAACGCCCAGGGCAACGCGGCGACCAACCCCACCAGCACCACCGACGCCACCAGGGCCTGACTCAGCCGCCCCACCAGGTGCGCGGCGCCCACCACCAGCCGCCCCAGCACGCCCGGGATGCCCTGCCTTCGCCGCCGCTGGGCGGGAGTGTGGTGGTGGCCGGTATGGGAGGCGGTCACGGGTGTGGTGTCCCTTCTGCTGCTAGGGCTCGACGGTGAGCACCCCGCGCACCGGATGCGCGCTGGCCGAGCCGTGCACCCTCAGCGCGGGAATCCCCACCAGGGCCAACAGCTGGGTGCGGTGGGTGGCGGTGACGGTGACCGTCACCGTGTCCCCGGTCACGGTGACGGCGCCGGTCGTCCCCACCGCGCTCAGGTAGCGGCGTGCCTGGGCGGTGGCTTGGGTGGGGATCAGTCGGAGGGTTCCGGTGGCGCGGTAGGCGCCCAGGTCGAGGGCTTGAGCGCCGGCGCGGGCGGCGGCTTCAGCCTGACCGTTGGCGCGAACCTTCTGCGCCAGCGCCAGACCACCGTCCAGGGTCAGCCCGGCCAGCGCGAGGATCGCCACCAGGATGGTCACCACGAACGCCGAGACGCGACCCTCATCACCGGCCCACCAGCTCCGCCGCCACGTGTTCCACCGGCGGACGTGGTGGCGACACCATCCGGTGCGGGTTCTCCGGGCCTGTCGGGTCATCAGCCACCACCACCACCGGTGTTGGTCCCGATCGAGCGCCAGGTGTCGACCGGCTCGCTGGCGGTGGCCGACAGCACCCGCTGGCCCGCGACACCGAGGATCACCGCGTCCCCGAAGTCGACCGGGCAGGACACGGTCACGGTGACGATGCCACCGGGAACCAGCCCAGCGGTGTCGGTGCTCACTGCGACCGTGCGGCACACCACCCCCGCGGTCGACAGCGCGCTCCGCGCGGTGGACCGCGCCGCCGTGACCGCGGTGGGGGCGCTGCGTTGCATGCTGGCCGCGCGAGCGGCCTGGTGGGCGGCATCGTCCAGGCGCAGCCGTGCGTCCACCCCCCGGTGGATCACCACCGCGACGAACACCAGCAGCATGATCAAAACTGGGGCGACCAGGGTGATCTCGGCGGCCACCGAACCGTGATCATCCGCCCACCACACCATCCACCGGCCCCGCGCATCCGCTCGCGCTGCGTGGTGGCGTGTTCTTGGTCGTCTCATCGTCGGTCACCGCCGGCCTGCGGGGAGGTCCGGCATGAATCGCTCGACGGGCCCGGCGGCTTCGGCGTGGACGGGCAGGTGCAGGAACGGGATCACCGCCGAGGTGTCCCCGCTGACCCGGATGAAGACGGCATCACCGCTTCGGGTGGCGTCGATGCGGGTGTTGGTCAGCGGACTGCGGCCGAGCTGGTCGAGCAGGTGCCGGGCGGCGGCGTCGCCCTGGGGCGTGGTCGCGTCCTGGACCCGCGCGGCGGCGAGTCCTTGGGCGGCGGCAGCTTGGGCGATGTGGGTGGCGTGGGACCACAACGCGAACTGCACGATGGCCATGACCATCAACAGCAGCAGCGGGGTGGCGATCACCAGCTCGGCGCTGACCGAGCCGCGATCCCCATGCAACACCCGGTATAACCGGATCCGTCGTGGCTGCAGGAGGCGTGAACCCATCAGAGCCCGAGGTCGATGCCGTTGGCCTTGGCGGTGACCTTCGCGACGATGATCCCCACGACAACGAGCGCCGCCACCACCAGCAGCAGCGCGGTCACCAGCACCGTCTCGGTGGTGTACCCGGCGTCCGGATTGCGCCGCAATTCCCCAATTCGGGCATGCAGCGCGGAAACCAGCAAGACCGAGCAGGTCCGCATTGTAGGTTCTCCCTTCACAGTCCGTTAAGGACCTGGGTGAGCGCCGGAAAGCCGAGGAAGATCAGGAACCCGAGGAACAGGACCATCACCGGCAGCGACATCCGCTCCGTGGCGGCGTGGGCGTCGGCTTCGGCATCGGTGATCTGGTGGGTGCGCAACGCCGCTGCCTTGGCCGCCAGTGACGCGCGGACCTTGGCGCCCTCGGTGCCCGCGAGGCTGACCGAGGCGGCTAGCTCGGACAACTCGCCGACGTCGAGTTCGTTGCCGAGTTGCCGCAGCGCGGCCCAGGGGGTGGTGCGAGTGAGCCGGGCGCCCTCCAGGGCGCGGCGGAGCTGCGCGAAGGCCCACCCGTGGCCAATCGCCACCGAGTCACCCAAGGCACTGTCCACCCCGGCGCCGCCGGCCAGGGTGATTCCCACCAGGTCGAGGTAGGCCGACAGGGCGTGGCGGAACCCGACCCGGCGCCGCGTGGCTTCGGCGCGGACCGCCACGGTGGGGGTCAGGAAACCGAGCACGGCGAGCACCAGCGCGGCGATCACCGGTGGTGTGATGCCCAGCGACAGGCCGCCCACGGCCAGCAGCAGTTGCGCTGCCACCGGTGCCAACAGCCCGGTCAGTGCGCAGGTGGCCTGCTGCGCCAGGTGGGTGGACACCGGCCGACCAAGGATCGCCAGTTCACGGGCCAATCGGACACCGGGCAACCCGAGAGCTTGCATCGGGGCGACGAACGGGCGGCCCCACCGCGCGGCCCACCTAGCCTCACCGACCGGTGGCGGCACCGGGGCTGGTGGGGGTCCGGTGGCGCGGGCCAGCACCGCGCCCAGCGTGGGGCGGGGCGGGAACAATCCCACCACCAGCGCCCACAATCCGATGCCCAGCCCCGTACCCAGGCCAAGCGCGGTGATCATGACCTCACCTGGCTGCCCGGGAGCACGGTGGCTGCCTGGAGTCGGTGCGCGTCGGTGTCGGCGCCCTGCGGCGCTGTCGAGAAGAACCGGATGGGTTCGGGCACCGTGGCGATGCGGGCCAGCCAGGCGAACCCCACCGCGAAGAGCACTCCGACGACCAGCAGCATGACCTGCCCGGTGAGTGAGTCGTAGGCCGCGAGGTAGGGGCGGTCCAGCAGGACCATCGCGGTGGCGAAGCCCAGGGTGGTGCCGACGATGACCCGCACCGAGGTGCGGGTGCGGGCCCGACCGGCCTGCACCCGCATCCGCAGGGACGCCTGCTCGCGCGCGGCCAGGGCCAGCGAGCTGAGCAGCTCGCCGAGCTGGCGGGCTTGGTGCTCGGCGGCCAGCACCAGCGAGGCGATCACCAGATCGGCGGTCGGGTCAGCAAGTTGGTCGGCCAACGCCCGCAGGGACGGCGCGAGGCGTTCGCCGGTGCCTAGTCGGGCAGCGAGGTCGCTGATCTGCGGGCGGATCGCGGCCGGGGCCAGGGGCGCGGTGGCCAGGATTGCCTGTTCCAGCCCGGCCGCGGCGGCCAGGGTGTCGCGCAGCATCTCCGTCCAGGTGGCGATCGCCTCGATCCGGGCCACCTGCCGGGCCTGCCGCGGGTCGCGACCCAACACCGCGGGCAGCGCCCAGGACGCCAGCCCGGCCAGCACCGCGCCCACCACCCACCCGGTCACTACCCCGGTGACCACACCCACGGCCACCGCGGCGACCAGCCGCACCAGCCGCTGATCACGTCGACCGGGGAAATCCCGGCGGGCGAATCGCTTCGGCCGCGGCGAATCCACGCCACGCCAACCGGTTACCACCAACAGCAGACCCACTCCGGCACCGAGCCCCTGCAGGGCCGCGACCACGGTGGTGGCGCTGATCGCGCCGGTCATTGCGGCCACCAGCCGGTCGGGTGCTCCAGCACGCCGGGATCCAGACCGCCCTCTATGACGAGATCGTCGAGGGTGTCGGTGCGTAAGGCTCCGGCGACGGGCAGGGCGCGGCGGTCGGGGCCGGGCCGGTAGACCTCGTTGGAGACGACGTGGGCTCCGTCGGCGCCGACGACCTCGCGGATCGAGGACACCACCCGGGCCCTGCCCTCGGCAGCCCTTGGGTGGGTGTAAGCGAGGTGCACCACGAAATGCACCGCCGACGCGACGAGCAGGTTGGTCGCTTCCAGGGGGAGCCGCTCCACACCCTGGGCGGCGTAGGAGGCTAGACGGGTGAACGCGATCCGGGACGACGACGCGTGCAGGGTGGCCATCGACCCGTCGTTGCCCTGACTCATCGCGTTGCACATCGGGATCACTTCCGGGCCCCGGATCTCCCCGACGATGACCCGGTCCGGGCTCATCCGCAGCCCCCACCGGACCAACTCGGCCTGCGTGATGCCGCCCTCGCCCTCGATGTTCGGCTCGCGCGCCTGCAGCGCCGTCACATCCGGATGCAACTCGGGATCGAGGTCCAGGCCGAGTTCGAAGGCGTCCTCGATGGTCACGATGCGCTCCATCGGATCCATCTCCGACGCCAACGCGCGCAACAGCGTGGTTTTCCCACTCCCGGTTCCGCCAGTGATCACAATGTTCTTGCGCGAGCGGACCAGGGCACGCAGGAAGTGCTCCAACCCCGGGTCCAGGGTGCCCAGAGCGCGCAGCTGCGGCAGGGTGGCGGTGCGGTAGCCGTGCCGGCGGATCGACAACGCGGTCACACCCTCGCCGGTCAGCGCCATCACCGCGAACAACCGCTCCCCACCGGGCAACTGCAGGTTGACCGACGGAGCACCCCGATCGAAACGCCGCTCCTCGCTACCAGTGCGGGCGGCCAGCATCCGCACCAGATCGGTCAACTCCTCATTCGACGCGGCGATCGGGGCAACCTGGGTCCGGCGTCCGTCGCGGTACTGCGCGAAGACCCGGTCGAACCGGTTGACGTTGATCGTCTCCACGCTGGGGTCGTCCAGCAACGGCTGTAACCCCGCCATCCCGAAGACTTCGTTGATCACCTCGGTGATCACCTGCTGCTCGGCGTCCTTCGCGACGAGCAGCCGGTTGGCCATCAGTTCGGCTTCGCTGTGCGCCGCAGCCGCCTCATCCAAAATCGCCCAGGCCAGGGCCTTACGCTCATCGTGATCAATCGTGGAGCGAGGGTGCACCGCTTCGGCCCGCTTCGGTAGCTCTGCACTCAACACGGTGCGCAGATGGTGGCGTAATCGAGCCACCACCGCCGCGGTATCCGGTGACTTCCCGTCCAGATCCGAGTTTTGAAGGGCCGGGTCGGCGAGGGGAGACACCGGTGGCCGGTGGTTGGGCAGCGTCGTCAGCGGTTGGCCGTCGTCAGTCGGCACGGTCATGACGCCCGCCCGTTTCCAGACCGGCCGTCCGGTGTGGTCGCGGTCGGAAGCCGCAACGTGGGAGCCACCGCTTGCACCCCGTTCATCGGCCCGGCGTGGCCAGCAGCCGGCTCCGAACGCGGCACAGGACCGGGCCGATTCGATGGTGTGCTGCAGTGCTGGAGGCTGGGTAGCGTGGCCAGGTTCGCCTGCAACGCTCTCGCGACATTGCCTGCGGCGCGCCCTAGTGCCGAACGCGACAGTCCGCCTCGGCTGCGGCAGTGGCCACGTAGCACGGCCGCGCCAGGACCGTCCTCGGGAATCCGTCCGAAGACTGGCATGTCCAGCTCGCGGGACACCTCGGCAGTCGAGTAGCCCTGCCCGACCAACAGGAGCGCGGGACGTGGTGACCACCGACTTACCGCCGCTAAGCGGTTGGCCAGGTGCGCCAGGTCGTCGGCGTGTGCCCTGCTCAGCAGCAGCATGAGGTGCGCCGACCGCACGACAGCCAGCGCCGGCGAATTGGGATCCGCCCGGCCGCAGTCAGCGATCACGGTCATATCGGTTGCCCTCGCGGCCAAGGGCAGCACGCTGCCGGAGCCTTCGGGTGCCAACGCGGTCAACGCGGCCAGCGCGTGATCTGCACCTGGTGGGGCGGCCACCACCGGCAGCCCGCCCGGCAACTCCTGGGTGTGCTGCCCCAGCATGTCCGGTCCGCTGCCTCGTCGTGCTGCGGCTGCCAAACTCACCAGACCCGGTGACGATGCCAGCGAGAAGCGAGTGGAGATGTCACCACCGGACGGGTCGCACTCCAGCAGCACACACCGGGTTTGCGCCGACCAGTGCGCGGCCAGCGCCACACAGAACGTGGTGACCCCGGGAGAACCCTTCAGACTGCACACAGCAATCAACATCAGCGGCCACTCCCCGGCAGCATCATCACCGACAGCTGCCCGGCGGGCACCGCAGCGACTTGACGAGCGGCTGCCTCGGGGAGCTGCAGCGACACAACCGTGACCTGTTCATCGGCTCGCGCGGTCACGCCGGTCACGGTTGCCTGCCACGTCGCGGGCGTGCTCGGTGACGCGTACGCACTCGATGGCCCCGTCGCCGAGCTGGGCACCAATACCACGGCCACGAGGGCGCCTGGGGTCAACTCGGGCGGGAACATTCCCGGCTTGAGGGCGAGCGCGGTGATCGCCTGCCCCGCACTGGGAACGAGTGGAGCGCCTAGCACGTCGGGGGTCAGCAACGACCCGGCGGGCAAGCTGGTCGCCAGTGCTCGGCCGACCACGGTCGACGCCTGTGAAGCGGCCATTGTGGACATTGCCGGGTCGGCGGCGATGCTCACCTCGCGCAGGTCGGCCGTAGACAGCAGTTGTCCAACCGACACAGCGCGGGCCAGCGCCAATACCCGCTGCCGGTCGCCGGCGGCTAATGACCACAGCACACCACCCACCGCGCACGCCAGCACCAGCAATACACCCACCAGCAGGTGCGGAATGCTGTATCGCCCACCGCCACGCCATCGCGAACCGGTATCCGCTCTGGTCCATGGCCGGTCTGCGGTTACGCTGGCCGTGCTCACCGGGTGCCTCCAAGACTACGGGTGTAGGACAAGTTGCGTCGCAAGAAATCCAGCAGCTAAAACGGCGAATTTCACTTGCTTGCGGTGCTCTGTTCAGATGACCTCTTCGAGGGCTTCCAGAACTAGCGCGTACCGGTTCCCAGGGCCTGGGCTTCAGCCACCCGGAATTGGGTGCTCGCCGAGGTCGTCAGATCCGGGAACGTCCCACCTTGACCTGCCCCCCACCAGGTGACCGACCAATGCACCGTCGCGGTCACCGGAAACGCCTGCCCCGCCTGGGCCGCCGACGCGTCACGGTAAACATGGCCACAATCCGGGGAGCCCGCCCGTGGATCACCGCCGGGCGGGAAGGGGGTGCCTGGCCCGGGACAGCTCACAGAGGTGCCATCACCCATCGACCACGACACCGACGTCGGCCGGGCTACCGCCGTCACCATCACACCCGGCACCTGCGCGGTCGCCGAGCGCGTGCCCCAACTCGCCGGATCGACCCACAACCACGTCGGCAAATTCACCAGTTGCTCACCCGCCGGGTTGGCCACGATCCGTGGCGAGGGCAACCGCAGCTGACTCCGCGCCTGCTCCGCCAACCGCGCCGGGGACGGCGCGGTTGCCGGTCCGTCCGGAATCCACACCGGCGGCCGATACAAGGCGTCGATCAGCCCCGCGTGATCGCACTTGTACACATACCACGCACCCGGCTGACCAGGCGCTGGATCTCCCGCAGCGGCCGTGACCGGCCGGTGCGCCCTCCGCCGCCAGAACGCGGCCGGCCGCACGCGCAAGGCCCTGTCCGCGCCATGTGGCAGGTAGGCGACGATGGCCACACCATTCGTGGGAGGCCGGTAATCACTGCGCACAAATGAGCAATGCACCGGCCGATCAGGAGCATCAACGTGATCACCAGGATCCGGTCGGCCGCCCCGCGGGACCAGACGCGGTTTCGGGACGAGAGCGCCTTGACCGCCGTCCGTGCCCGTACCCGCACCCAGCTCACA
>QHBY01000241.1 GCA_003244245.1 Pseudonocardiales bacterium | reverse complement strand
CGGCGGTAGCGTGTCCGAGCGGCCGAAGGAGCGCGCCTCGAAAGCGCGTGAGGGTTCACGCCCTCCGTGGGTTCAAATCCCACCGCTACCGCCATTGACCTGCAGAAACGCCGTGCCTTCTCTGGAGTGATCGGCGTTCTGGTGCCAGGGCCTCAGTTGCCCTGTGCGGGACCTGGGGCAATCATGTTCTGCCGTCCTCTTCATTGGGTCGATGTGTTCTCATCATTGCGGAGCTCCGGTTAGGGTAGTCGGAGCTGGGGGCGGTAGATGTCGAGCCAGGTGCTCAGATTGAGGGTCCGTTCGATGCCGTGGCGGACCTCTGGGGGCATGGTGGCTGGGTCTCGCTGCGCGGCGGCGTTGTCTACCCAGCGGCGGTTGACCAGCTCGAACACCGGGTCCTCGGGCTTGGAGAGCAGTTCCTTGGCCTGCTGCTGCAGGGCACTGGCGTAGAGGGGGTCTTGGGTGGAGGGGTATGGGCTTTTCACCCGCTGCAGCGCCGAGGAGGGCAGCAGGTCGGTGGCCGCGGCGCGGAGCAGGCTTTTCTCCCGGCCGTCGAAAGTCTTAAGCGACCACGGGGTGTTGTAGACGTACTCGACGAGTCGGTGGTCGCAAAACGGCACCCGGACCTCCAGACCGACGGCCATGCTCATCCGGTCTTTGCGGTCCAGCAGTATCCGGACGAACCGGGTCAGGTGCAGATAGCAGATCACCCGCATCCGGCGCTCGTGCTCGGTCTCATTCTCGGCCGGCTCGACCTCGGCGACCGCGTTGGCGTAGCGATCGCGGATGTAGCTGGGCAGATCGAGCGCGGCGGTGAGGTCGGCGTTGAGTGGGTCCGATGCCTGGATGCGCGGGGCGGCCAGATAGGCCGCGATCCAGGGAAAGGTGTCCGCGGCCTGCACCTCGGGCTGGTGAAACCAGCGGTACCCGCCGAAGACCTCGTCGGCGCCTTCCCCGGACAGGGCAACCGTGGAGTGCCCGCGGATGGCTTTGAACAGCAGATACAGTGAGGCATCCATGTCGCCGAGGCCGCCCGGGAGGTCCCGCGCGGTGACCACCGCACGGCGCACCGCGGGATCGGCCAGCGTGCTGTGGTCGAGCACGATGTCCTGGTGCCGCGAGCCGACGTGGGTGGCCACCTCGTGCGCGTAGGGGGTGTCCGGGGTGGCGCGCTGGTCATCGGGGGTGAAGGTCTCGGTCTGCCCGACGAAGTCGACCGCGAAGCTGCGGACCTGCTCGCCGTGCCCGCCGAGCTGTGCGGCGGCCAGCGCGGTGAGCATGCTGGAGTCCAGCCCGCCGGAGAGCAGCGCGCAGCGCGGCACGTCGGCCACGAGTTGGCGGGCCACGATGTCGTCGAGCAGCGAGCGGACAGTGGTGATGCTGGTCTGCTGGTCGTCGGTGTGCGTGCGGGTCTGCAGCGTCCAGTAGCGGTGCTCCCGGATCCCGGCGCGGTCGACGGTGACCACGGTGCCCGGGAGCACCTCGCGCATCCCACACCACACCGCCTGGCCAGGCGTCTTGGTGAAGTTGAACAGTTCACGCAGACCGTCCAGGTCGACCGCGCGGTCCGCCAGCGGGTTAACCAGGATCGCCTTGGGCTCTGAACCGAACAGCACCCCGTCGCTGGTGGGGGACAAGTAGAACGGCTTGATGCCCATCCGATCGCGGATCATGACGAGCTTCTCGACCCTGGTGTCCCAGATCGCGAAGGCGTACATGCCGTTGAGTCGTTCGGCGACCGCCTCACCCCACTCCAGATAGCCGCGCAGCACCACCTCGGTATCGCTGCGGGTCCGGAACTGGTGGCCCCGGCGGCGCAGCTCACCGCGGAGCTCGGTGAAGTTATAGGCCTCCCCGCTGTAGGTGATCGTCACCGTGCCGTCGTCGGTACGCACCGACATGGGCTGCGTGCCGCCCTTAATATCGATTACCGCCAGTCTGCGGTGACCCAGCGCCGCATGCCGATCAAGCCAGCTGCCCTTGGCGTCGGGCCCTCGACAGGCCATGGTCGCTGACATCGCATCAAGGTCCGCCTGGTGCCGAGTCAGGTCCCGATCGAACGAGACCCAGCCGGTGATTCCACACATCGGGTGTCCCCTGTCATTCCGGTGTGGGCGTTCATGAGGTTGGCGCCGTTACCACCGGCGAGCTGCGGGTTCACGGCGCATCGAAAAATAGACTCCTCGAAACAGAGACGATGTGTCTTGCGACGGACGCACCAACCCTGCTTGAAGAGCCCGTGCAGCGCTGCGCTGATACATGCTGGGTGGCCCGACCACCCGGTCGGCCACTCAGTGCAGCGACGCCAGCCTCCGCATGTTCCTGCACCGAGCGGCGCTGCGGCCGAGTAGGTCGCTCAGCACGGTGACACCGTCGCCGGGCAGGCCCGTGGCCACTGCCCGGCGAACTACCGATCGCGCAGCAGGTCCTCACCGCGGAGTCCACCGGCCCTCACGAGCCATGTGATCGGCGCCACTGGTACCTGACCGTCCGGCGAGAGGGTCCTGGGGCTCACCGGTACCGCTTGCTGGGATTGGCCTTATGTGGGTGAGGGCGTGGCCTAGTGATCGGGCCGCGTACTCCCAACTGGCTGACCTGCAACGACCGCGACGATCTGGTGGTGTTTGGCCGTCCATGTTGCCGCTCACCGACGAGATAACCCCGCTCAGCGACGCCGACCCCGACCGCGTAGTGCTTCTCTGCGACTTGCCGCTCTATCGTGCGCAGGATGGACAGCGCCTTCCCGGCAGATATCGTGGATCTACAGGTGGCCGAGTATGGTCCCGACGCACGCGTCATCACCGTGACCGGTGAGGTGGACACGGTGACGGCGCCGGAACTGGCTGCCTGTCTGACCGCGCAGCTGGCCGCGGTCCAAGCCGTGGTGGTGAACCTT
The DNA here is from genome assembly GCA_003244245.1 of Pseudonocardiales bacterium. GTDB lineage: Bacteria > Actinomycetota > Actinomycetes > Mycobacteriales > Pseudonocardiaceae. The sequence continues at coordinate 8,217 of QHBY01000241.1, read as the reverse complement.
GATGGTGTGCGGTTCTTGGCATCGGCTGGGCTGACCGTGCTGTTCGAGGCGAACGAACACGCGACCCGAGAAGGTCGCGACCTACGGTTGGTGTGCCACTCCCGGACCGCCAATCTGGCGCTGGAAGCCACGGGACTGCGAAAGCACCTGCCCTTCGCCGACAATGTGCCGGACGCCCTGACCAACTTCGTCTGACGGGCGCGGCTGTCCACGGTGAAGCTCCTGTGTCGCCATCTCGCTGGGCTGGACCGCACGCTGGGATCAGCGACACCCGGTCGCAGAACTCGGGTCGGTTTGTGGGGCTGCGGTTGGTCTTGAACGACGCGTCCGGACGGCCCATAGCGGTGCCATCCTGACCCTAAGCGGCGCGGTGTTCGTCGCAGGGCGGGATCAGATGTAGCCGTACGGTCGTGCCCGCCGGGTCGCTATGCAGTTCGACGAGATCGCTGAACTGTCGGGCTAGCCACAACCCGCGTCCGCGCGCAGCGAAGGGGTCCGGAGGCAGGTGCCCGGCCAACGGGTCGAGCAGCCCAGCACCGGTGTCGCTGACCTCGCACATCATCGTCTGCGGGCCGGTCCAGATCTGCAGCACGCCCGATCCACCGCCATGCTCGACTGCGTTGGTCACGACCTCGTCGACCGCCTGCACAAACTGCTCGACATGGTGCGCTCCGATCTGGGTGGCATGAGAGGTCACGAACGCGCGCAAGGTGACCAGCTGATCCAGTTGGCGGAACCTCAGCCACAGGGTCGGGGGCGGCAGCTCAGGCAGAGGAGACCTGTTGCATTCGGCGTTGAACACCGCCGGGTCGGTGTAGGCCGGGCTGGGTCGGGTGCCACCGTTAACAACCAGCTCGGGGTGGGTCCGGGCCACGCTGGCCACGGCAGCGGGATCAACAACGCTGGTGTCGTAGGCGCACAGGAGCGCGGCATTAGCCCAGGCAAGCGCGGCGTTGACAACCGACTCGTGCCGAGCCCACTCCTTGCTCTCCTGCGCGGTGCTGGCCGTCCACGACGGCTCCCGGACGATCCGCAGCCGCTGCCCGGCCACGCCCACCTCCTGCACGGTATCGTGCAGGGCTGCCAGCGCGCGCACCGGATGCCGGTACCACTGGCTGCTATCCCAGAACGCCACACGCCGGGCATCTCCACCCAGCGCCGCGCGCAGCCAACCGGTATTACGGTCCGTGGTCGCGATCCGAATCGGGTCACCGCGCTCCAGGCCATCCCGAATGAACGGAACAGTACCCGCCAGGAACTCCGCCTCCGACCCGTAGAGCAACCCCTCGTGCGCCAACAACTCGCCACCCTGGCTGGTGTCGACAGCGCCGCCCTCCCCCATCGCGGGCCCCCTTGCTACCTCACATCTTCCCGGACAGTCGACCTCCCCACCACCCCCGACAACGAAAGACGAGGCTCGATGGGCCTCGGATCCGGGGGCTCCCAGGGCTCGCGAGAGTAGCGCGTCACCAAGGTGGCGCGGGCTCCCCGTCCCCTCGGCGCTCGGCGACGCAACAGACCAGGGTAAATACCCAGGTCGTTCATGCGCCGGGTGCCCGTCCTGGACCCTGTCCCGGCAGTTCAGACAACACCCGGCCTAGCCGCGACGCGTCCCTGCAACGTGCGTTACACATTCGTTATATGATTCGAGTTATGAACAGCGTCTTCCCAGCGGACATCGTGGGTCTACACGTAGCCAAGCACGGGCCCGATACGCGGGTCGTCGCCGTGACCGGTGAGGTCGACGCGCTGACAGCGCCGCAACTAGCTGACTGTCTGACCGCCCAGCTGACTGCCGCCAAGGTCGTCGTGGTGAACCTCGATGGTGGGCAGTTCCTGGCATCTGCCGGACTGCGCGCGCTATACGAGGCGAACGAACGCGCTACCGACCAAGGCCGCCACCTGCGGCTGGTGAGCAACTCCCCGAACGCCAACGTGGTCCTGGAAGGCACCGGACTGCGGGAACACTTCACCTTCGCCGACACCGTGCCGGACGCCCTGAACAACGTGCCCTGACAGGCGCAGCTCTCCACGGGGAACGTCCGATGGTCGCCATCTCCCTCGCTGGACCGGGGCTGCCCGGATCTCCTACGTCACGTTCGCACGGCCCGGCGCGGGCACGAGCTGGCCGTACACGGCGCCGTCTGGCCGTCAGGGCAAGAAAAAGCAGGCGAGCCCCAACACTCGATGAGCGTGTCATTCGCGCACCACAACACGGGGTCAACAGCGGCCACCAGGGCCTTCCATGACCACCACCGACCGCAGGTCACCGCCAACACGACGGCTGCTACGGGAGCGCGGACGACCAAGATCAGGCCGTTTCCAGGCCGTGAGACGTCGGGTGGGAGCGAGAATCGGGGAGAACCATCGAGACGTGTTTCCGCTGATCACCTACTGAGTTGGTCCTGACAGGTGAGAGATCACCGGCCTCGCCACCCTTCAGCCGCACGTCCGAACCTGCCATCACGGCCCTCCACGACCGCCTACTGCTGACCGTCCACCAGCATGGGACACGCAGCAATACAGCTGCGTTGCCTACGGGCGCCGTATTCTATCGGCGACACGCGAAATACGGCCCGCGTTGCGTCGACAGCTAGATTCCGCCGCCCGCGACGCCGACCAGCCGGGAACCAAGATGGCTGCTGGCCTTGACGACATACGTTCCAACGACCGCGATGCTCACAACAGCACGGCTCGAGTCCAACACCAGGGACGCGACGTGCGGCACGTGCAGATCGGCAAAAGGATAGATGATGACGAGTGACGCACGGTATGACATCGGAGGCCTTCTGGGACAGGGCGGCACCCGAGGAGATCGGCTCGCCCGCCGGGTCGCTGACTTGTACGCTAGCGACCCGCAATTCCAGGGTGCCGACCCGGTCCCCGCGGTCATCGAGGCGGCGGGCCGGCCGGGCCTTCGGCTCGCGCCGCTGTTGCAGACGCTGGTGGAGGGCTACGCAGACCGCCCTGCGCTCGGGCAACGCGCGCGTGAGTTGACGATGGACCCTGCGACGGGCCGCACTTCGGCCCATCTGCTGTCCAGGTTCGAGACCATAAGCTACCGCGACCTGTGGGCGCGCGTGAGCGCGGTCGCCAGCGCCTGGCGGCACGACCCTATCCACCCGCTAAACCCGGGAGACTTCGTGGCCTCCGTGGGTTTCGCCAGTCCCGATTACCTGATCGTCGACCTGGTTTGCGCCTATCTCGGCTTGGTGTCGGTGCCACTGCAGCACAACGCACCGGCCTCCCGGTTGAAGCCGATCATCGCCGAGGTCGAGCCACGGGTGCTCGCCGTGAGTGCCGCGTATCTGGACCTCGCTGTCGAGTCCGCGCTGAACAGCGCGTCGCTGCGGCGTCTGGTGGTCTTCGACTACCAGCCCGAGGTCGACGACCAACGTGAGAATCTGGAGCTGGCGCGCAGGCGCGTACAGGACGCGGGCATGCCGGTGCTCATCGACACGCTGGGCGAGAACGTCGAGTGCGGTAGGGCGTTGCCGTCCGAACCCTTCTACACCGCCGGTACCGAAGAGCGGCTGGCGATGATCCTCTACACGTCCGGGAGCACCGGGGCCCCAAAGGGGGCCATGTACACCGAGCGGATGGTCTCCAGGCTGTGGACGACGTCGGCCTTGTCGCGATCCGAGACGCCCGTGTTCAACGTCAACTTCCTGCCGTTGAACCACCTCGGCGGGCGGTTGCCCTTGGCCTCGTCCTTCCTCGCCGGCGGCACCAGCTATTTCGTTCCCGAGACCGATCTGTCGACCTTGTACGAGGACTGGACCCTCGTACGCCCCACGGAGATGGGCTTCGTGCCCAGTGTGGTCGACATGCTGTTCCAGCGGTACAGGAGCGCAGCGGACCGACGCCGCTCCGAGGGCGCCGACCCTGCCGTCGCCGAGGCGCAGGCGGCGGCGGAGCTGCGGGAGCAGGTGCTCGGCGGACGCGTTCTTGGAGGGTTTGTCGGCACCGCGCCACTAGCCGGCGAAATGAAGGCGTTCGTCGAGTCATGCCTGGACGTGCACTTAGCCGATGGTTACGGCTTGACGGAGGTCGGGGCAGTCGCCATGGACGGCACGGTGATGCGTCCGCCGGTAATCGATTACAAGCTCATTGATGTCCCCGAGCTAGGCTATTTCCTGACTGACAAGCCTTATCCGAGGGGTGAACTCCTGGTGAAGTCGGACACCGCCACGCCGGGATACTACAAACACCCCGAAGTCACAGCTGAGGTCTTCGACGCCGACGGCTACTATCGCACCGGCGATGTCATGGCCGAAATCGAACCGGATCAGCTTGTCTACGTCGACCGGCGCAACAACGTATTGAAGCTGGCGCAGGGCGAGTTCGTGGCTGTCGCGCGGCTGGAGGCCGTGTTCGCCAGCGCTGCGCTGGTCCGGCAGATCTTCGTCTATGGCAACAGCGAACGTCCCTCCCTGCTGGCGGTCATCGTCCCCACCCAGGACGCGCTGAAGAAGTTCGCCGACGATGCCGGCGCACTCAGGACCGCGCTGCGCGAGTCGCTCCAGCAAACAGCGAAACTCGCCGAGCTGCAGTCGTACGAGGTGCCGCGCGACTTTCTGATCGAGTCCGAACCGTTCAGCGCCGCCAACGGTTTGCTTTCCGGGGTCGGCAAGCTGCTGCGACCCAAGCTCAAGGAACTCTACGGCGAGCGGGTCGAGCAGTTGTACGCCGATCTCGCCGCCGCACAGGTCGACGAGCTACGCACACTGCGCGAGGCGGCTGCGGACCAACCGGTGATCGACACCCTGATCCGCGCCGCGCAAGTGCTCCTGGGATCCGCGAGCGCCGACCTCAACCCGGACGCGCATTTCACCGACCTCGGCGGCGACTCCCTGTCCGCGCTGACCTTCTCCGACCTGTTGCACGAGATCTTCGGAGTCGAGGTGCCGGTGGGGGACATCATCGGTCCAGCGGCCAACCTGGGACAGCTTGCGGAATACATCGAGGCCCAGCGCGGGTCTGGTGCGAAGCGCCCCACGTTCGCGACGGTCCACGGGCAAGGCACCGCAGAACTCCACGCCAGCGACCTCACGCTGGACAAGTTCATCGACGTTAAGACGTTGGCCGACGCCAAGACGCTCTCCCACACCGCCGGCCAGCCGCATACCGTCCTGCTAACCGGCGCGAACGGTTACCTCGGGCGCTTCCTGTGCCTCAAATGGTTGGAACGGCTGTCGCAGACCGGCGGCAGACTGATCTGCGTCGTCCGGGGAGGCGACGCGGCCACGGCCAGGACACGGCTCGAGGGGGTCTTCGACAGCGGCGACCCAGAGCTACTGCGGCATTTCCACGAGCTGGCCGCCGATCACCTCGAGGTCTTCTCCGGCGACATCGGTCAGCCCAACCTCGGCCTGGACGAGGCGACCTGGGACCGGCTGGCGCAGAGCGTGGACCTCATCGTCCACCCAGCTGCCCTGGTCAACCACGTTCTCCCTTACGGCCAACTCTTCGGTCCCAATGTCGTCGGTACCGCCGAGCTGATCCACCTGGCGATCACCACCCGGATCAAGCCGATCACCTACCTCTCGACCGTGGCCGTGGCCATGTCCGTCGGCCCCGTCGACTTCCAGGAGGACGGCGATATTCGCGCTATCCGCCCAGTCCGTCCGATCGACGAGACATACGCCAACGGCTACGCGAACAGCAAATGGGCCGGCGAGGTGCTGCTGCGAGAAGCACACGACCTATGCGGCCTGCCGGTCGCAGTGTTTCGCTCCGACATGATCCTCGCCCACACCCGATACATCGGGCAGCTGAATGTGCCCGACGCGTTCACCCGGCTGATATTCAGCCTTCTCGCGACAGGCATCGCACCGCGCTCCTTCTACGAGACCGACGCTCAAGAAAACCGGTCGAGGGCACACTACGACGGACTGCCCGCCGACTTCGTCGCCGAATCGATCACCACACTTGGCGAGCAGGCCACCGAAGGGTTCCGCTCCTTCGACGTCATGAACCCCTACGACGACGGCGTCTCGCTGGACACGTTCGTCGACTGGCTCACCGACGCCGGCCACAAGATCCAGCGGATCGACGACTATAAAGACTGGCTCGCACGCTTCGAAACCGCGCTGAGGACTCTACCGGAGAAACAGCGACAGCAAACAATTCTCCCGCTGCTCAACGCCTACCAGAAGCCCGAGAAGCCGCTCCGAGGCGCCCCCGCCCCAACAGAGGTGTTCCACGCCGCAGTACGCGCGGCCAAAATCGGCGCCGGAAAAGACATCCCCCATCTCTCGGCGCCACTGATCGACAAGTACGTCACCGACCTGCAGCACCTCGGCCTGCTCTAAGCGGACACCGCCCACCATCGCTCAGGCCCGCCACCGCCGCCGTCCCACGCTCAGATCCTCTTGTGGGACAGCGTCCCGCGGGCTCGACGCCCATCTCTCAGGCCACCACACTGGCATACGGGAAGAGTCACCAAGGAGATGATCCCGACGGTGACTGCTGGTCCCGGTCTGTCTGTCATTGGGCGCTGGTGGCGCCTTGGTGAGGCCGATGAGGCCGTGCTTGGTGGCGGCGTAGGCGGCCTGGCCTTTGAACCCCTTGACGCCCGCGCCGGACGACGTGTTGACGATCGCGCCGCCGCCGTGCTGGAGCATGAGCTCGATCTCGTGCTTCATGCTCAGGAAAGCGCCGCGGAGATTGACTGCCACGAGGCGGTCCCACTCGTCGTCGCTGATCTCGGCGGCCGGCTTGATCGGCTGCTCGATGCCCGCGTTGTTGAAGGCGATGTCGAGGCGGCCGAACCTGTCCACCGCGGCGTCCAGTGCCGCTTTGATGTCGTCGGCGCGCGTGACGTTGCAGGACACGGCGAGCGACTGGCCGCCGGCCTGCTCGATCATGCGAGCCGTCTCTTGGTTGCCGTCGGGTGCGACGTCGGCGACCACGACGCTCGCACCTTCGAGCCCGAACGCGAGTGCGGTGGCGCGGCCGATGCCGCTGGTCGCTCCGGTGACGAACGCGGCCTTCCCGTCGAAGCGGCCGCTCATAGGGTCACCATGACCTTGATGGCCTCGCGGTCGGCCATGGCGCGGTAGCCGTCGGGGACGCCGTCCAGGCCGACGTTCCGGTCGAACACGCGGCCGGGCTCGATGCGGCCCGCCAGCACGTCGGGCAGCAGCTCGTCCAGGTACGCCCGTACGGGCGCGGGGCCGCCGCCGATGGTGATGTTGCCGAAGAACGTCGGCAGCGAGCCGGGGATCTCGGTGTGCTGCGGCACGCCGACGCGGCCGACCGCGCCGCCGGGGCGCGCGATGCCGATCGCGGTGTCCATCGACGCGCCGTGGCCGACGCACTCCAGCACCGAGTGGACGCCCTGGCCGCCGGTGAGTTCGCGGACGCGTTCGATTGCCTCCTCGCCACGCTCGGAGACGACGTCGGTGGCGCCGAAGTCGCGGGCCAGCGCGATTCGGTCGCCGTGGCGGCCCATGATGATGATCTGCTCGGCGCCGAGGCGCTTGGCGGCGATGACGGCGCACAGGCCGACGGCGCCGTCGCCGACGACCGCGGCGCGCTTGCCCGGCCCGACCTTGGCGACGACGGCGGCGTGGTGGCCGGTGCCCATGACGTCGACAGCGTCAGCAGCGACGGCATGAGCTCGCCGACCGGCAGCGGGTACAGGGTGCCGTCGGCGAACGGGATGCGCAGCGCTTCGGCCTGGGCGCCGTTCGTGCCGTTGTTGCCGAAGAAGCCGACGTGCACGCAGGCGGTCGGGAGGCCCTCATGGCAGAACGTGCAGGTGCCGTCGGAGGACGCGAACGGCATCACGACGACGTCGCCCTTCTTGATCTTGGTGACCTGCGATCCGACGTCCTCGACGACGCCGATGGCCTCGTGGCCCATCGACTGCCCGGCTTCCGAGTGCTCCATCGACGCGTACGGCCACAGGTCGCTGCCGCAGATACAGGCGCGCGTAACGCGCATGATCGCATCGGTCGGTTCGACGATGGCCGGGTCAGGGACGTCCTGGACGCGGACATCGCCGGCGGCGTACATGATGGTTGCTCTCATGCACTCCAGCCAAGCACCGGTCCGCGCGCTCTGGGGGACCCTGTGAAGGTGACCCTCCCAGGGTCCCCCAGGGCGCGGTGCGCGGCTTTAGCCTGGTGAGGGTGGACACGCGCAACGAGATCCGCGATTTCCTGACCTCCCGCCGAGCCAAGCTTAAACCGAGCTTGCTGTAACTGTCCG
>QHBY01000240.1 GCA_003244245.1 Pseudonocardiales bacterium | reverse complement strand
ATCTCCTTGGCGATGCTCACACCATCGTTGGTGATGGTGGGGGCACCCCATTTCTTCTCCAGAACGACGTTGCGGCCCCTAGGGCCGAGCGTCACCCTGACGGCGTCGGCGAGCTGATTCATCCCGCGCTCAAGACCGCGACGGGCTTCCTCGTCGAACGCGATCATTTTGGCCATTGCGGTGTGGTCCTCCGGTCATGGGCGCCGCGGGGTGTCCGCGGCAAGGACACGGTGCTCGGCCAGGCTCGGTGCCCGCGACGGACGTCCAGCGCTTGCTGGACTCACCGTCCCGACCTCAGTGTTGTTGCTTGAGCTGGTACATCTGGCACTCGAAGGGGTCGAGTGCTAACTCAGGTTTAGCACTCGCCCCCTTCGAGTGCAAGCTGCCGCGCCTGCCAGCGGCGCACTCATGGACCCCACCGACCTCGGCTCGGGCGGCGCGGCGGCACTGGGCAGGATGCCAGGGGTGACCATCGCGCAGAAACCCCGATCCGTCGACGAGCACGGCCGGGTGGTAGCCGCCCTGCTGGCTGCTACTCCGGTGATCCGGTTGCCCCTCGTGGAGTGCGCCGGTCTCGCGCTGGGCGAGCCGATCACCGCGGCGGTGTCGCTACCGCCATTCGACAACTCGGGGATGGACGGCTACGCGGTGCGATCGACGGACATCGCCGGCGCCACGCGCGATGCACCGGTTGCGCTGCCGGTTACCGAGGACATCCCGGCCGGGCGCACCGACTCGCCAACGCTGGCGCCGGGCACCGCGCACCGGATCATGACCGGCGCACCGATCCCGCCCGGCGCGGACGCGGTGGTACCGGTAGAACTCACCGACGGCGGCCGCCACCAGGTGCGGATCTTCGCCCCCCGCGAGCCGGGTGACAGCGTGCGCCCGGCCGCTGGGGACGTCGCGGCCGGCGAGGAGGTGCTGCCGGCGGGTGCGGTCCTGGGGCCGGCACAGCTCGGGGTGGCAGCCGCGGTCGGCTACGCCGAGCTGCCGGTGCACCGCCGGATCCGGGTGCTAGTGCTGTCCACCGGCTCGGAGCTGGTCGTGCCGGGCACCCCGCTGCAGCACGGGCAGATCTACGAGTCGAACGGGACGATGCTCGCCGCCGCGGTTCGGGAGGCCGGCGGCGACGCGCAGCTGATGCATTTCGTGCCAGACGACGTCGCCGCTCTGGAAGCCGCACTGGCTCCCCGGTTGGCCGGAATGGATCTGCTGGTGACCTCCGGCGGCGTCAGCGCGGGGGCTTATGAGGTAGTCAAGAGCGCCATGACCGGCCACGGCGTGGAGTTCGCCAAGGTCGCGATGAATCCCGGCGCTCCGCAGGGAGTAGGCCACTACCGTGGAGTGCCGGTAGCGGCGATGCCCGGCAACCCGGTGAGCGCCTCGGTGTCCTTCGAGGTATTCGTCCGTCCTGCGCTGCGGGCCGCGATGCGACTACCCATCCAGCGGCCTCGGGCCATGGCCCGGTTGACCGAAGCATTGGAGTCACCATCGGATAAGCGGCAGTTTCGACGCGGCGCGTTCGACCCGGCCGCGGGCACCGTCGTCCCGGTTGGTGGACCCGGCGCACATCTGCTCGGCGCGCTGGCCAGGTCGAACTGCCTGATCGACATTCCTGAAAGCACCGCCCAACTCGAAACCGGCGAGCAGGTCATGGTCTTGTGCACCGGCCCGATCTGACCACCAGGTGTGAGAAAACCACGACACCCGGACAGGCCTTGTGAATCGCGGGTGAGTCACAGCACACTGAGCGTGAACAAAGGCTCAGTGAGCAATCCCGTCCCAGAATGGCGTGGGTTCCTGCGTCGTCGGGGGGCGCAGGAGCGCGCTGGGATAACCGTTCGGGAAGCTGGGGAGCGGACGAACGGTTAAGTGGCACCGGGGGCCTCCGTCGGGGGACGGGGGTTCCCCGGTGCCGTTTCCCCGGCCGCCGTCCCTCCGAGCTATAGGCGTACGGTGGGCAATCGTTCACTAAACTCCAGTCGAGGATCTCGCGAACGCATGGCGTCTGCCCGGTTTCCCGCGACATTGCGGCATCTGGTGGATCTCACCCGCGAGACGCTCCCGCCGATGCACCCCGCAGGCAGGCCATTCGTGACCGCCGGGGTAGCCACGACGCTGCTGCTGCGCACGCTGTCCCCGACCGCGGCAACGCTGGGCGCCGTCGCCACCGCCTGCTGCGCCGCGTTCTTCCGGGATCCGCACCGGGTGCCCCCGCAGGACTCCACGCTCGCGGTGGCGCCGGCGGACGGCACGGTGAGCAGTGTGACGCCCGCCCCGGCACCCGCTGAGCTGGGTCTCGACAGCCACCCGAGGCCGCGAGTCAGTGTGTTTCTGTCCGTGTTCGACGTGCACGTCCAGCGCATCCCGGTCGACGGCGAGGTCTGCCACGTCGCCTACCGTCCGGGCAAGTTCTTCTCCGCCGACCTGGACAAGGCCAGCGAGGCCAACGAACGCTCCAGCATGCTGCTGCGCTCGGCGATCGGGCAGGACCTCGTCGTGGTACAGATCGCCGGGCTGGTGGCCCGCCGGATCGTCTGCTCGGTGCGGCCCGGAGACAAGGTGGCGGCCGGCGACACCTATGGCCTGATCCGCTTCGGGTCCCGGGTGGACCTCTACCTGCCGCAGGGCAGCTCCGTGCTGGTCCGTCCCGGACAGCACACCGTGGGTGGGGAGACCGCCCTGGCCCGGCTGCCGCTGCCCGGACAGACTTAAGCCGTGCCCCACGCCGGCGCCGGAGTCCGCCTTCTGCCCAACGTCATCACCGTGCTGGCGTTGTGCTCTGGTCTGTCCGCGCTGAAGTTCGCCCTGGACGGCAACTTCACCGGGGCACTCGCCGCGATCGGAGTGGCGGCACTGCTGGACTCGCTGGATGGTCGGTTGGCCCGGTTGCTCGACGCCACCTCCCGGATCGGCGCCGAGCTCGACTCGCTGGCTGACTGCGTGTCCTTCGGGGTAGCGCCCGCAGTGGTGCTGTTCGTGTGGGCGCTGGATGGCATCCGGGTCGGGTGGCCGGTGGCGCTGGTGTTCACCGTCTGCGTGGTGTTGCGGCTGGCCCGGTTCAACACCCTGCTCGACGACACCGAGGCGCTGCCGTTCGCCAAAGAGTTCTTCATCGGGATCCCCTCCCCGGCCGGCGCGCTGCTGGCGTTGCTGCCGCTGACCGTGTTCCTGCAGCTGGGCGGGGGCTGGTGGTCCTCGCCGGTGACCGTGGCAGCCTGGACTGTCGCGGTGGCCGTAGCGATGGTGAGCCGGGTGCCCACCCTGTCGATGAAGACGATCCGGGTACCGGCACGAGCGGTCGCGCCGCTGCTGGCGCTGATCGCCGGACTGGCCGCCGCGGTGATCACGTTCCCGTTCGCGTCGCTGGGCGTGGCGATGCTGCTATACCTGCTGCACGTGCCGTACGCGAGCTACCGCTACGGGTGGCTCGCGCGGCATCCCTCGGCCTGGGAGGTCGCGCCCCGCGAGCGCCGAGCGATCCGCCGCACCGCGCGCAGCATGCGCCGCCTCGGGCTGCGCCCGCCGCTGCGGCGACGGGTGGCCGGTGCCGCCGCCCGGGCCGGAGCCGCGGTCCGCCGCCGCCGGGGCGCCGAGACCAACGGCCAGGTGCCCGGGGACCGCCGCTCCCGGCGAATCGGCTTGCGTCGACACCCTTAGATCACCTGCACCTCGATGTTGGGCTGATCTGCAAGCAGCGCCTGCAAGTCATCCAGGTCGCTGGTCAGGATCGTGGAACCCGGTATTGCCAGCGCCTCGGCGGCGACGAGAGCGTCGGCGGTATTGCTGCCGCCGGTTCGCCCCAGGAGCTGACCTGCGTCCCGACCGGTGACGGGCGTCGTGGGTGCGGTGCCGACGGCCTTGAGCACCCGGTTCACGGGTGCGTCACGTGGGCCGCCGCGGAGGGTCTCAGCCAGCACCACGACAGGTACCCGCAATTCAAGGTGTCGCGCGAGGGCTTGGCGAAGGACAGCCCGGGTCCGCGCATCACCTCGGGACCAGCCGATGACTGCGCCGGAATCGAGGATCAGGCGCTGGGGTAGCGACCGGCTGCTGGCCACGTCCTGCGGACCTCCTCCTCGATCGCTGAAGGAATCGGTCCGAACTCCTCGTCCATCTCGTCGAGGAGCCGACCAACCCGCGCATGCTGGAGCCTGACCCGCAGCGCATCGTTGATCAGCGCGGAGAGCCCGCGCCGCCCCGCCAGCTCGCGGGCCTCGGCGAGCAGCTCGGCATCGACACTCACCGACACCTTTGCGATGGCCATGCCAGCTATCCTACTACTGGGTGTCCCATCATGACTGCTTTCCTACCAACGGGCTTGCCTGCACGGCAGCACGTCGCGAGAGCGGCACAGCCGATCGTCGCCTGCTCGCTAGTCTCACCCGCCTCTCTTGCCACAGGAGAAGGGGAGTGGATCCGTTGCGGGCGTGCCAGAGGTGGCAACTCTGGTCAGAAGTTGCCACCTCTGGCACATCCGTACGCGGCAACAGTCCTTCCCCGGTCCTCACGGAAAGTGATGCCTCACGAACAGTGATGTCTCACGGACAGTGATATCGCATCCATCAAGTCGCACGACGGGATCGTTTCAGCCATCGAATCGGTGGACGGGGGCGGCGAACGCACCGGTCTCGCCACATTGGCGTTACATCCGAGGTTTTTTTGCAACATTTCGATGAGGGTTATCGGAAACCATTC
>QHBY01000239.1:29564-50745 GCA_003244245.1 Pseudonocardiales bacterium | reverse complement strand
CCGTGCGCGTACTGGGTGAGCCGAATCGTGGTGGCTGTCATAGCGACACGGTAACCGCCTGAGTCCGCTGTCGCGCAGCACGTGATCCGGGTCAGAGGTACTAGGGATCCTTGGTGCCTAGTCCATCCACCAGCCAAGAATGGCACTGAGGAGAACCGTCTCGGTCAACACCACGATGACAAGGAACAGGTGACCGGTACCGAACCGTGGTCGTCGCCACCGGAACTGGTGAATCCGCTGCAACGCTCGAAACAGACGTAATCGGCGCACCCAACGGTAGAGCCGGGACCATCGTCTGGGAAACACTGGCGGCGGGAGGTCTTCCAGGTTGGGATGAAAACTCATGTACTCAGCGAGTTCCCGTTCCCACAATGAGTGGTCGAAGCTCCTCACCGTCCGACCCTTCTCGATCGAGGCGTCGCCAGCACGCCGATCGTGGCCCGGGGCCCCAACGCTTCGCCGATGCCGTCCTACCGCTGTCATCGACAATCGACGCCGCGGCGTTACCAATTTCCGCTCTATCTCGAATAAATCACGCTCGGCACATCCGCGGTCACTTCCCGCATTCAGCCGCGTCTATTGCGTTCCCCGATAACCCCGCCCGGTTCGTTAATTGCGTCGGCTGGTGCAGGCAGGCAACGACCTCCTCGTCGGTGGTTTGGGAGAAGTCGGTGTACCACGCGCCGATCGCTCCCAGCGCTACCGGAGTGAGCAGGGCGATCAGCTCATCTGCGGCATCGCGCATCCCGCGGACCCAACCCAACGGTGCCACCGGGACCGCGACGACGATGCGCGTCGCCCCCTGAGCGCGGGCGACCTGGCAGGCGGCCCGCGCGGTAGACCCGGTCGCGATGCCATCGTCGACCACGACGGCGGTCCGCCCGGCCAACGGGACGCGGGGTCGATCGCCGCGGAACCGCTCGGCGCGCCGGGCCAGCTCAGCTCGTTCCCGGCGTTCCACCGCGGCCAACGCGGCTGGGGTGATACCGGCATGTTGGACCGTCTCGGGCAGCAGAATGCGCACGCCACCTTCCCCAATGGCGCCCATAGCCAGCTCCGGCTGCGACGGCACGCCGAGCTTGCGCACCACGATCACGTCCAGTGGGGCGCCGAGCGCTCCCGCCACCTCAGCTGCGACCAGGACCCCGCCGCGCGGCAGGCCCAGGACCACGACTGGGCCCATCTCGGGGCGCGTTTCGCTGGCGCGGAGGTGCCGCAACCGCTGACCCAGCTGGCGCCCCGCGTCGCCACGATCGGTGAACATCCCGCGCCACCTCCGTCCGCCCCGGTGGCGATTATCCCGGTCGGGGATCGGCCTCGCCTACCGAGACGGCGGTATTACTGGATGACGGTGAACGGGGTGGACAATTCGCGGGCGCCGCAGGTCGTGGAAATCTGGTACTGACCGGCAGCGGCATTTGAGCGGACGGTGGCGGTACCGAATAGGCGCCACGGTTGGTGGCCTTCGGGGTTGCCCTTCAAGTCACCGATGTCGAGCACGGGTGAGTGCACGGCGCCGAGGTTGTCCAGGCATGCCACGTCGAGCGAGACCGTCGAACCCGCCGCGCCCTGCGGGGGAGACACCCGCAACCAGCTCGCCCCGGGCGCCGGCGGGGGCAGCGTGGAGGTCGGCGTCGGGTTCAGCTCCGGCGGCTGGGCATCGGGGGATTGGGCACCTGGGGATTGGACGTCTGGAGGCTGCGCTGTAGATCTGGGCGGCGAGCTGGGTCCGGTCGGCCGCGCCGCCCCCGAGCAAGCTGCACCGAACACTCCCACGACGACGATGCTGGCGATCGCGACACCGGTTCGGATCCTCATAACTGGCGCAGTATGCCGCAAGCACCATCACCCCCCGCCGCGACCGCACACAGGGTCAGCGCAGCATGCCGGCGACTGGTTTGAGATTGGGGGAGCCCTCGTCTTGGAGGTAGTCGGCCGGGTTGGTCTGGTCGGTGCCGTTGAAGACCCGCAGCCGGCGCAACACGATTGTGACCAGCACGGCAATGACTAGATTGCCGATGAGCGCGACGAACCCGACGTAGATCTGCGTCTGCGAACCCGCGAAAGGTTGCCAGCCGAGGATCGACAGCTTGTTCAGCGGGAGCGCTGACCCGCCGAAGTGTTGCTTGCCGCTGACCGGGTTGGGAATGCCATAGAGCAGTACCAGGCCCCATCCCATGCCGACAACCCATCCTGCGACCAGGCCCCAGATGTGGAACCAGCGGGTGTAGAGCGCGATCGCCACCATGGGCAACGTCTGTAGAATGATCACGCCGCCGATCAGTTGCAGGTCGATGGAGTATTGCGGGTCGATCAACACGATCAAGGCCACCGCACCGAACTTCACCACCAGTGAGGCGATCTTGGCCTGCCGGCACTCCTGTTCGGTAGTGGCATCGCGATGGAGATATGCCTTGTAGATGTTCCGGGTCCACAGATTCGCCGCCGCGATCGACATGATCGCGGCGGGCACCAGCGCACCGATCCCGATCGCCGCGAATGCGATCCCGGCGAACCAGGAGGGGAACTGCCCCTCGAACAGCATCGGGACGACGGTATTGGAATCCGCTCGACCGGTGGCCGCATTGACGATCGGCTTTGTGTGTGCCGCGATCGCGGCATAACCCAGTAGTGCCAGCAGTCCTAATACCAGCGAATACGCCGGCAGCGCCACCATGTTCCGTTTGATCACGGTGCGGCTTCGGGCGGCCAGTGCACCGGTGACTGCATGCGGGTAGAGGAACAGCGCCAGCGCCGAGCCCAGTGCCAGCGTGATGTACTGCAACTGGTTATTTGCACCCAGCAGGATGCCGTCGCTCGGCGTTTTCGTGGCGTGGAACTTCGCGTCCGCGGCGTCGAAGATCGAGCCCCACCCGCCGAGCTTCGCCGGCAGGATGATCACAGCGGCGATGATCACCAGGTAGATCAGGCCGTCCTTGACGAAGGCGATCAGCGCCGGGGCCCGCAGCCCGGACTGGTAGGTGTACACGGCGAGGATCACGAACGCGATGAACAGCGGGGCATGCCCGGTCAGCCCGGCCCCGTTGAGGCCCATCGTGCGCAATACCGCTTCCAGACCTGCCAGTTGCAGGGCGATGTAGGGCATCGTGGCGACGATGCCGGTGACCGCCACCAGCAGTGCGAGCGTCTCCGACCCGTAACGGCCCGCCACGAAGTCCGCCGGGGTCACGTAACCGTGTACCCGCGACACCGACCACAACCGGACCAGCGGCAGGAACACCAGCGGGTAGACGAGCACGGTGTAGGGCAGCGCGAAGAAGCCCATCGCGCCGGCACCGAACATCAGCGCGGGTACCGCGACGAAGGTGTAGGCGGTGTAGAGATCGCCACCGATGAGAAACCAGGTGACCCACGAGCCGAACTTGCGACCGCCCAGCCCCCACTCATCGAGGTGATCGAGGTCGCCACCGCGCTGCCACCGGGCGGCGTAGAAGCCCAGCGCGGTGACCAGCACGAACAGCACCGCAAAGATGATCAGTTCGGGCCAGCGCACGGTCACCGCCGGTCACCCGCCTTCAGGTAGACCACCGCCACACAGATCACCCCGAGCGGGATGAAGAGGAACTGCACCCAGTAGAACAGCGGGAACCCCAGCACCCGAGGCTCGTCGCTGTTGTAAAGCGGCGTCACCAACACCAACAACGGCACCAAGAGCAATACCCTCCACCACATCCCGACAGTATGCGCGTCAGAGGCGGTGTTTGAGGGCGGCGAGCTCGTCGTGCATCGCGGTGGGTAAGGGCTCGCCGATCTTGTCGAACCACTGCTCGATGAGGGGGATCTCGGCGCGCCACTCATCGAGGTTCACCGCTAGCGCCGCGGCGACGTCGTCGGTCGGGGTGTCCAGGCCGGACAGGTCAAGCTGATCCGGGGTGGGCATCCGGCCGATCGGGGTGTCGACAGCTCCGGCCCGGCCCTCTATCCGCTCGATGATCCACTTGAGCACCCTGCTGTTCTCCCGGAAACCCGGCCACAGGAAACGCTGGTCGTCGCCGCGACGGAACCAGTTCACGTAGTAGATCTTCGGGAGCTTGCCCGCGTCGGCGTTCTTGCCGGTGTCGATCCAGTGCTGGAAGTAGTCGCCGGCGTGATAGCCGATGAACGGCAGCATCGCCATCGGGTCGCGGCGAACCTCGCCGAGCGGGCCGGCCGCCGCCGCGGTCTTCTCGCTGGACAGCGTTGCGCCCAGGAACACCCCGTGCTGCCAGTCGAAAGCCTCGTTGACCAGCGGTATGGTGCTGGCCCGGCGCCCACCGAACAGGATCGCCGAGATCGGCACGCCTTGGGGGTCGTCCCACTCAGCGGCGAGCATCGGGCACTGCGCCATCGGTGTGCAGTACCGGGAGTTCGGGTGCGCGCACCGCATGCCGGCCGCGCCGTCGGCGGGCGTCCAGTCCTGCTTGGTCCAGGAGGTGGCGTGCGCCGGCGTTTCCTCCATGCCCTCCCACCAGACGTCACCGTCATCGGTGAGCCCGACGTTGGTGAAGATCGAGTTGCCGTACTGCAGCGTGCGCATGGCATTGGGATTGGTCCGCCAGCTGGTGTTCGGTGCCACCCCGAAGAACCCGTTCTCCGGGTTCACCGCGTAGAGCCGGCCGTCGGCACCGAACCGCATCCAGGCGATGTCGTCGCCGAGGGTCTCGGCCTTCCAGCCGGGGATGGTCGGCGCGAGCATCGCCATGTTGGTCTTGCCGCAGCCCGACGGGAACGCGGCGGCGATGTAATGCTCCAATCCCTGCGGGTTGGTCAGCTTGAGGATCAGCATGTGCTCAGCGAGCCAGCCCTCGTCGCGGGCCATCGCTGAGGCGATCCGCAGCGCGTAGCACTTCTTGCCCAGCAGCGCGTTGCCACCGTAGCCGGAGCCGTAGCTCCAGATCAGCCGTTCGTCGGGGAAGTGGCTGATGTACTTGGTGTCGTTGCACGGCCACGGCACATCAGCCTCGCCGGGTGCCAGCGGATGGCCCACCGAGTGCAGGCACGCCACGAAGTCCGCCTCGCTGCTGTCGGGCGAGGTGAACTTGCGCAGCGCCGCCTCGCCCATCCGGGTCATGATCTTCATCGAGCACACCACGTAGGCGGAGTCGGTGATCTCGACGCCCAGTTTGGGTTCGGGGTCCCTTAGCGGGCCCATGCAGAAGGGCACCACGTACATGGTCCGACCGCGCATGCACCCCCGGTACAGCCCGGTCATGATCGACTTCATGTCGTCCGGACGCATCCAGTTGTTGGTGGGTCCGCAGTCGCGCTGCGCTCGCGAGCAGATGAAGGTGCGCTCTTCCACCCGGGCCACGTCGGAGGGGTCCGAGACAGCCCAGAACGAGTTCGGTTTGCGCTCCAGCCCGTGCAACGTTCCAGCGTCGACCAGCTGGGCGGTGAGCCGATCCCACTCCTGCTCGGATCCGTCGCACCACTCGACGCGGTCAGGGTTGGTGAGCTCGGCGATATCGCGCACCCAGTAGAGCAACCGTGAGTGGCTTATCGGGGCATCATCCAGGCCTGGAATGGTCGCTACAGTCACTGCTCGCCTCCCTACCGGATGGCAAGGAGGTTAACCCCAAGTGACCACTCAAAGCAGGAGCTCACGCTTGAGAGATCGCTCACCCCCCCGGAATCGGTTCAGGGCGTTGCACGGTGTTTTCACAAGTGCTAGCTGCGATGTCGCAGGCGCTAACTGGCGGGGCTCACCGACGACATGTTGAAATCCGGCACCCGGATGGGGGGCATCGCGGTGCGGGAGAACCAGTCCTTCCACTCCCGGCACAGCGTGCGCTCGGTGGCGCCGACTTCAGTGACCCGCCGGAGCAGGTCGATCGGGCTCTCGTTGAACCGGAAGTTGTTCACCTGAGCGACCACCTCACCGCCCTCGATGAGGTACACCCCGTCCCGGGTCAGCCCGGTGAGCAGCAACGACACCGGATCCACCTCGCGGATGTACCACAGGCAGGTCAGCAGCAACCCACGTTCGGTGCGCGCCACCAGGTCGTCGGTCGATGCCGACGAGCCGCCGGTCAGCACCAGGTTCTCCGGCGGCGGGGTGAACTGCCCACCCAGCTCGTCGGCGGCTGCCCGAGGGTAGGCCAGCGCGCTGACCGTGCCGTCGCGCAGCCAGTCCACCCGGCGCACCGGCGCGCCATTGTCGAAGACGCTCACCGAGTCGCCCGAGGCGGTGGTCGCCAGGAACGGCGCGGTCTGCAGGCCCGGCGCGGCCGGATCGCTGGACAGCGTCAGCGGCAGGCCGGTGAGCCGGTCACCCAGCCGGGTACCGCCCGGCCGCTCGCCGCCCGGCCGCTCGCCACCCGACCCCTCGCCGGCCCGGTCGCCGGGCGCGGCGAAGGGTGAGCGTCCCTCGTGCGCCGGCCGGCCGTCCATCGACTCGGCCATATAGAGCATCAGATCGGCGACCGCAGAAGGCGGCAGGATGGTCTCGTACCGACCCGCGGGCAGCTCCACCTGCCGGCCCGACCAGCTCAGCCGCCGGCGCACCTCGGCGACCAGCGCGGTGAAATCCAGATCGGTGAAATCAGCCGTGTAGGCCCCGGCCCAGGCGCTTCGGGTGAGGTCCCCGGCAATCTTGCCGTTGAGCTCCACGGTGCCGGTGGGCTGCACCCAACGGCGGCGTAGCCCGGTTGAGGACGCCAGCCAGGTGGTCTCCAGGCGGTGCTCGGCGAATCCGTAGAACAGCTCGTTGCGGGACGCCCGGAACGCGGTGGCCAGCTCATCGGTGAGGCGGGCGAACACCCCGATCTCGGTGGCCGCCGCCGGCGCGTCGAAGTCGTCATCAGCCGTGCCGTCGATCAGTGGCGCGGCGTCTCGGCTCGGTCCGGACTGGCAGGCAGCCTCCTCGCTGGCCGCCACCACGGCGCGCACCTCGTCGAGGTCGACGCCGTTGCCGCTGACCACACCGACCGAAGTACCGACAGCCGAAGTACCAATAGCCGAGTCGCCGACAACCGATATCACCGCGAACGAGCGGGTGGTGGTGTGCCCGTTGGTGGTCATCGTGCTGTTCGCCCAGCGCAGGTTGACCTCGCTGGTGTCGGTAAGCACCACGATGCAGCCATCAGCCTTCGACGCGGCCAGCGCGGTCGTGGTCAGCTCGTCCGGACGGATCACTGACCGGCCTCCTCGCGGGAATTGAGCACATTGATGCCGCGCAGCAGCGCAGACGGGCACCCGTGGCTGACCGCCGCGACCTGGCCGGGTTGGGCCTTGCCGCAATTCAGCGCTCCGCCGAGCGACCACGTCGAGGGGCCGCCGACGGCTTCCATCGCACCCCAGAAATCGGTGGTGGTGGCCTGGTAGGCAACGTCACGAAGCTGCCCGGCCAGGACGCCGCCCTCGATGCGGTAGAACCGCTGCCCGGTGAACTGGAAGTTGTACCGCTGCATGTCGATCGACCAAGAACGGTCACCGACGATGTAGATGCCGCGCTGCACCCCGGAGATCAGCTCCGCGGTCGCGGTATCGGTGTCGGGATCGGGCTGCAGCGACACGTTGGCCATTCGCTGGATGGGCATGTGGTGTGGCGAGTCGGCGTAGGCGCAGGCCGCCGAGCGGTCCAGCCCTAGCCGGCGGGCGAAGACCCGATCGGTCTGGTACCCGACCAGCGTACCGCCGGCCACCAGGTCCCACTGCGAGGTGGCGACGCCGTCGTCGTCGTAGCCGATGGTCGCCAGCCCGTGCGCCTGGGTGCGGTCCCCGGTGACGTGCATGATCGGCGAGCCATAGCGCAGCGTGCCGAGCTTGTCCGGGGTGGCGAAGGAGGACCCGGCATAGGCTGCCTCGTAGCCGATCGCCCGGTCATACTCGGTGGCGTGGCCGATCGACTCGTGGACCGTCAACCACAGGTTGGTCGGGTCGATCACCAGGTCGTACCGGCCGGCCTGCACGCTGGGCGCCTTGACCTTCTCCGCGAGCCACTCCGGGATCTGCGCGAGCTCACCGTCCCAGTCCCAGTGGGTGTTGCCTGCCAGGTATTCCCAGCCGCGGGCGGTGGGTGGCGCGCAGGTCCGCATGCTTTCGAACGAGCCGGACGCCCGGTCCACCGCGACCGCGGTGAGCGCCGGGTGCATCCGTACCCGCTGCTGGGTGGTGCTGGTACCGGCGGAGTCGGCGTAGAACTTGGTCTCCTTCGCCGCCCGGAAGATCACGTCGGTGTGCTCGACCCCGTCCGCGGCGAGCAACCGGCCCGACCACTCCGACAGCAACGCCACCTTCTCACCCAGCGGCACGGTGAACGGATCCATCTCGTAGTCACCGACCCACACCGCGTCGGGGTATACCGGCTCCGCGGCCAACTCCACCCGCTCAGCATTTAGCGGGCGCAGCGTGCGAGCCACCTCGACCGCTCGCTGCGCAGTGGCCACGGCGGAGGCCGGGGTCAGCTCGAGATGCGAGGCGAAGCCCCAGGTGCCCTCGACGATCACCCGGACGGCCAGCCCGACGCTGGTCGAGTCCTGCGCCATCGCGACAGTCCCGTCACGCAGCCGGATCAGCTGCCGGGTGGTCCGCTCGATGCGGACGTCGGCGTGCTCGGCGCCCAGCTCACGCGCCCGGCCGAGCGCGGCATCGGCCACCGGCCGCAGGGGCAGGGCGAGGAAGTCGGGATCGATCATGCCGATACTCACAATGACCGACCCTAACCGGTCGCCCGTTGCAGCAGCCGCTGCGCCAACGCTGCCGCGGCCGACTCCGAGTATGCCGGACTCTCGCAACTCCACCAGCGGAACAACCGGGACGTCGATCGGGGTCTTGCCCTCGACGAACTGCCGCTCGACGCTGATCACCTTCGCTACCGGAAGCTCATCGACCAGCAGGATCCGGATGGTACCCACTATCGCGACCACCACGAGCTCGCTACCGATCGTGATCTCCTCGGGTTCGAGCGGGTCCAGGGATGACCCGAGGACACCCAGCGAGCATCTGGCGGTTCGCACTACCCGGTGGAATGCCTTGAGGTCGGCCAGCCGCAGGTGTAGGACCATCTCGGGATCCTCGATCGGGACGCCTTGCAGACCCGCCGCGAACTCCCCGCCGACGACGATCGGCACCCCCGCCACCAGTGCGGGCCACACCACCCGGTGCGCCAGCAGCCAGGCGTCCAGTCCTATCGCATCCGCGCCGGGTTCCAGCCGCTCGTCAAGAGCAGCGGTACTCGGCTCCACCCCGATCGTGACCGCTAAGCCGAACTCACCCAGTAACCGGCGCACCATTCCCAGGGTCGGCTCGCGGGCGCCTTTCTCCCAGCGGCACAGCTGATATCTGCTCAGGCCGGTGCGCCCGGCGAGCTCGTCCTGGGTCAGCAAGTGCTCGTCGCGGATGGCTCTCATCAGCTCGCTGTGCTGCGGTAAATGCGATCCTGGATGCGGTGTGCCATACCGGTCACGATGCCGGACAGCACCGACAGCCCCGTCCGCTGCGGGTGCGGTTGTGCACGCTGAAGCAGTTATCCACAACAGAGAAAGCCCTGGGTTGGCAACTGGGTGCTGTCACTGTCCGTATCCCTGAGGGAATCAGTGTTGCAGCGCGCGGACGTGCCGCCACGGGCAACCTCTCGGCAAAGTTGCCGGCTGTGGCACGTCCGCAGAATATCCACGCACCTCTGCAGCGGGACGGATGTGACTCATGTGGCGAAAGCTGCGGGATCAGGGTTAATCAGGGTCTCGGTAGGGGATAACCCTCGTGTGCCGGACCGCGCGGTCCGGCACCGTATGAACTGTTGGTCACCACGCCTGGGCACCGCGCCGGGACGCCCAGCCAAGAGACCGACACCCGTAGCGTGCACCCGGGGGGTGCGCGACCGGGAGGCCCGGATCGTCCTTCGGGGGACGACCCGGGCCCGTCATCATTCGGGGCCGTTATTCGGGGGACGACCCGGTGTCATGCTCTTGGGCCCAGCGTTGGGCGAGCAGGCACACCCGCTGGGTGAGCTCGGCGGCGGCGGCCTCGGGGTCGCTGGTGCGACCGGCGGCCAGGCCAAGCAGGTAGGCGGTGAGCGGAGCAGCCGGCCGAGCGACGCCGTGCGCGACGTCGCGCGACATGTCCAGCACCCTCGGCTGCATCGCGGCCGGCGACACGGCGTCGATGATGTCCAGCTCCCGGCACACCAGATCGACCCACTCTTTGAGCGTGTTCACACCGACCATCCTGCCTGCGCGCCACGACCGCGGGCAGGGCAGGCTTGACAGGTGCAGACGATCTACCCGCAGCGGGCCCGGATGACCACCGGGCAGCAACGCGCCTGGGACCGCAACTGGGGCCGGTGGGGTGCAAACGTCGCGGATCTGCCCGACGGTCCGCTGGATGCCGCCGGCTGGTTCGGGCGCGCCGCGCCGATCGTATTGGAGATCGGCTCGGGGATGGGCGAGTCGACGGCGTCGATGGCGCTGGCCGCACCCGGCATCGATCATCTCGCCGTCGAGATCTACCAGCCTGGGCTGGCCCAACTGCTGCTGCGCATCGAGCAGGCCGAGATCACCAACCTGCGGCTGCTCCGCGGCGACGCGTACACGGTGCTGCACGAGCACGTCGCGGCGAGCAGCCTGGCTGGCGTCCGGATCTATTTCCCCGACCCGTGGCCCAAGCGACGCCACCACAAGCGCCGGTTGGTACGACCCGAGTTCGTCGCCCTGGTGACGTCGCGGCTGGCCCGAGACGCCACGCTGCATCTGGCCACCGACTGGGAACCCTACGCCGACGAGATGCTCGCGGCCTGCGTCGCCGAGCCGGGTCTGCGCAACACCGCATCGCACGGGTTCGCCACGCGACCGCCCTGGCGGCCGGTCACCAAGTTCGAGCAACGCGCCCGAGATGACGGCCGCATGGTGCGGGATCTACTCTTCGCGCGCTTGTAAGGCAGGATCGGTGACCATGAACCCGGCGTCCGCCCCGACCGTCCCGATATCACTGCTCGTCTGGGATGCACCCAATATCGACATGAGCCTGGGCTCGATTCTCGGCGGACGCCCCAGCTCGGCGTCCCGGCCGAGGTTCGACGCGTTGGGTCGCTGGTTGATCTCCCAAGCCGGATCCGACAGCGAGCCTGAGGCGACCGTGTTCACCAACGTCGCATCCGGCAGCACGGACTTCGTACGACCGTGGGTAGAAGCGTTGCGCAACACCGGGTTCGCGGTCTTCGCCAAGCCCAAGATCGACGAATCGGACATCGACGAGGACATGCTGGCGCACATCCGGGCCCGCCACGAACAAGGAGTGCTGCGGCAGCTGCTGGTGGCCTCCGGGGACAGCCGGGCCTTCCGGGAACCGTTGGAAGACCTCGTCGCCCAGGGTGTGCGGGTGACCGTGCTCGGGTTCCGGGAGCACGCCTCGTTCGCGGTCAACTCCGGGGTGCTGGACTTTGAGGACCTCGAGGACATCCCGGAGCTGTTCCTGCAGCCGCTGCCGCGGATCACCCTGGAGACGTTGCCCGCCGAAGGCGCCTGGCTTCCCCCACTGCGGCCGTTGTCCGCATTGCTGCGCCACACCGTCGCCGAACCCGTCCCGTGATGCGGCTGACCGCTCCGGTGGTGCTGCCCTGCGACGAACGGTGCTCCGTGCTGCGTGACGCCGTGGTGGACGTCGATGGCGCCGGGCGGATCGGTTACGTCGGACCGTCGGTGTGGGCGCCGCCCGCACCTGGGCCGGAGCTGGCGCTGACCGGGATCCTGGCGCCCGGGCTGGTCAACACCCACGCGCACACCGCGATGACCGCGCTGCGCGGGCTCGGCGGGGATCTGCCGCTGATGCGGTGGCTGACCGAGGTGATCTGGCCGGCCGAGGCCCGAATTGATGCCGAGGACGTCCGGGTCGGCATGCTGGTCGGCGCCCTGGAGATGCTCGGCGCCGGGATCACCACCAGCGTGGAGATGTACTTCCTCAGCGATGCGGTGGTCGACGCGGTGCTGGCCGCGGGCAGCCGCGCGGTGGTGACACCGGGCATCATCGCGGTGCCGGGCTGGGACCGGCTGGGCACCTGGCAGCAGATGCTCGACGGCATCAGCCGCTGGATCGACGCCGACGGGATCCGCTTCGGCCCCGGCGAGCGCATCGAACTGGGGTACGGGCCGCACGCCGCCTACACGCTGCCGGCCGAGGCTCTAGCCGCGGCTGGCGCTGCCGCCCGGGAGCGCGGGGCTCTGCTGCACATCCACGTCGCCGAAACGACCGGCGAGGACACCGCGATCCGCGAGCAGCACGGGTCGGTGCCGCTACTGCTGGAACGTCTCGGGGTGCTGGGCAGCGACGATTCCGGTCGGGGCGCGCGGGTGCTCGCGGCGCATGCCGTGCACCTTTCCGACACCGACATCGCCGTACTCGCCCGGTATCACGCGGGGGTCGCGCACTGCCCCGGCTCCAACAGCAAGCTCGCTTCTGGCATCGCGCGGCTGGTCGACCTGCGCGCCGCCGGGATCGCCGTTGGTTTGGGCACCGACGGACCGGCCTCGCACGACGACCTGAATCTGTGGGACGACGTCAGGCTGGCCGCCCGGCTGGCCAGGTTGTCCACCGGCGACGCCGCAGCGCTGACCGCCGCGCAGGCACTGCTGATGGCCACCCGGGGCGGCGCGGCCGCGATCGGGCGCGATGACCTCGGCACGGTGCGCCCGGGGGCGTGGGCCGATCTGGTGCACATCGGAGCCGACGACCCGGCGTTCGCGGCCGGGCTGGACGTCCCGGACGGTCAGTTGCTGGCCAATCTGGTGTGGGCGGCCGGAGCTCGAGCGGTCCGGGATGTCTGGGTGGCAGGGGAGCGGGTGCTGCACGACGGTGTGCCGACGCGGGTCGATCCCGCGGAGGCGCATGCCGCGCTGCGCTCGAGGGTGACCAGGATCACTGGTCCGTAACCTGAGTGGCGCAAGAGCCTGCTGGGTACTGGGTGTACGGTGCGCCGGAAGAGGGCAGGAGTGCCCGTCGGGAGACTGGAGACGGCGGTGGGGCGTCACGCAGTCACCGAGGACCCGCTGCACGTGGTGTATGTCGGCAGTTCCGCCGATCTTGGAGCACTGCGTCGGTTGATGGAGGCGCACGGAGCGGTGACCCGCAGCCGGCTTACGCCCGCGGTTGCCGTCGTCGTCGCCGACCCGTTGATTCCAGCGGACCACCCCACCGTGCGCGCTGCGGGCACCCTCGGTATCCCGGTGCTGGAACCGGCTCAGGCGATCGTGCAGTTCGCTGGTTGGCGAAGTCGCGTCGACTCGATCGGGCCGGCACCGGTTACCGCTCGGCGACCTCGGCTGTTCCGCCGATCCGCCGGGTGAGCGTCAGCGCCGCAGCCAGTCCCGGGGCGCTGCGCTGTGGGCACCGCGGCTGCACCGCCGCGTTCGCCGAGCAGTGGAGTACCTGGCCTAACTTCGTGACAGCCGTGCGCACCATGGCGACACTGGTCGCCTGGGCGGTGGCGGTGACCACCGGCAGCGACGCGTGGCTGCTCGCGGCCCTGTTGTGCTACTGGGTCGGGGATATCGCCGACGGGCTGCTGGCCCGCCTGACCGGGCGCGAGACCCGCACCGGGGCGGTGCTCGACGTGCTCGCCGACCGGTTGAGCGTCTGCCTGGTCGTGGTCAGTTACGTGAGCACGCATCCGTCCGCGTCTGCGGCACTGCCCGCGGCGGTGTTTCTGGCGCAGTTCGTGGTGCTCGATGCGTACCTGACGCTGGCGTTCGCCCGATGGTCACTGCTCTCGCCCAACTACTTCGGGTTGGTCGACGCCACGGTGTACCGGCTGAACTGGTCCCCGCCGGCGAAGGCCACCAACACCGGCGCGGTGGTGCTGGTGTGGCTGGTGACCGGATCGACGCTGGTGGCGACCGTGCTCGCCGCTGTGGTGCTCGGGGTGAAGTCCTACAGCGCGCTGCGAATAGCCCGGTTACCGGTGCCACCGGGGCTGTCCGGCTGCGCAGTACTCGACGTGCGCTCCGCCATGAGCCCCCGTTAGCCGCCGTTAGCGCCGTTATCAACCTCGCAGTCGCATCGACATGACGAGATAGCGGTAGGAGCCGTCCCGGGCGTCATCCGGGTCATCGGCACCCAGGCCGGTGACCGGGGTGATGACGGTGGGTTTGCTCGGCTCGGTGAACGACAGCGTCGCCCGTGGGGTGGTCACCGCGGCCAGCCCGTCGAGCAGGTACCCGGCGTTGAATCCGATGGTCAACGGTTCACCGGTCACGCCGACCTCGAGTTGCTCCTCGGCGCTGGACTCGTCTTCAGCTTCCGCGGACAGCTGCGCAGTGCCCTCGGAGAAGGCCAACCGGACCGGCGCGAAGCGCTGGGCCACTAGCGCTACCCGCTTCAGGGCCGCGATGAACTCGCTGACTACCACCTCTACAGTGGTGGTGACCGCGGTGGGCCACAGCGAAGCGAACTTGACGAACTCGCCGTCGAGCAACCGGGTCAGCGTTTGGCGGCCACCAGCGGAGAAGCCCAGGAAACCCGCGTTGTCGGCGTCGCCCATCGACAGCACGACCTCGCTGGCCGAGCCGAGCGACTTGGCGACATCGGCCAGTGTCTTGGCCGGAACGATGACCGATGTGGAGGGCACCGTTCCGGTCGGCGTCCACGGGATGTACCGCTCGGCGAGGCGGTACCGGTCGGTGGCGGCCAGGGTGAGCGCCTCGGGACCGATCTCCATGCGCACCCCGGTCAGCATGGGTAGCGTCTCGTCCCGGCTGGCTGCGGCGGTGACCTGCGCGACGGCGGTGGCGAAGACGTCACCCCGGACCCGGCCCGAAGTGGCCGGCAGCTCCGGCACCGCGGGGTAGTCCTCGATGTGCAGCAGCGGCAGGTTGAACCGGACCGACCCGCAGCGCACGGCCAGCCGGTTTCCCTCCACCACCACTCGGACGTCCTTGGGCGGCAGCGCTCGGGCGATCTCGGCGAGCAGTCGGCCGGACACCAGCACCCGTCCAGGGTCCTTGTCCGTGACAGGTACCTCGATGCGGTTGAGCACCTCGAAGTCGAAACCCGAAACGATCAACGCGCCATCGGTCACCTCAAGAACCACGCCCGCGGTCACCGGGACGACCGGACGGGCCGGCAGGCCCTTCGCCGTCCACGCGATGGCCTCGGCGAACGCGTCCCGCTCGAGCTCGAACTCCACGTTACCCACCGTCCCTGCAGTACTCCCCGTTGCGCCGGGTGCGTCAGCGTACCGGGGGCCGCCGAGTGCGTCAGGAATGGTGGCCATTGTCGTTCAATGGTTGCGTGTGGTTGTCAAAAGGTCGCCCTATCACGCACACTGGAGCGATCGGTGAACAAACCGTAGGACCCGGCTCCACTTCACGTCAGCCGGACCACACGGTTGCCGGGCCGCCGCACGGCGCCCGGTCTGCCGATGGCGCAAGCGGCAACTCCCCCTGGCCGCTGGCGTAACGGCCGCCGACCGGGTGCCACCCCCCCTTGCTACCCGGTCGGCGGACCGCTAACGGGCCCTTCGGGCCGGTGAAAAGCTGCGACCTCGAACGATACGGCTCCCGACGATCGCGTGGAACCGGTTGTCAGGCAAACCTGACCCGCGCCGCGGCGCAGAGCCACCTACTGGGTGAGACCGTGCTCGATGGCGTAGCGGGCCAGCTCGACGCGGTTGTGCAGCTGCAGTTTGCGCAACGTGGACTGCACGTGGTTCTCCACGGTGCGGTGGCTGATCACCAGCGCGTCGGCGATCTGTCGAGCGGTGTGCCCGGTGGCCACCTGGCGCAACACCTCGGTCTCGCGCTCGGTGAGCCGCGGCATGTCGCTCTCGCGATCGCGGTCGCGCGCCATCCGGCGGTACTCGCCGAGCAGCAGGCCGGCCAAGCCGGCGGTGAACACCGCGTCGCCCTCGGCCGTCCGGCGCACAGCCTCCACGAGCTCGTCCAGCGATGCCGATTTCATCAGGTAACCCGAGGCGCCGGCCTGTACCGCCGCCAGCACGTCGGCATGAGCACCGGAGGCGGACAGCACCAGCACCTTGATGTCAGGCCAACTGTCGATGATGCACCGGGTGGTTTCCGCGCCGGACGGTCCCTCGGAGCCGAAGTGCAGGTCCATCAGCACCACGTCCGGACGGACCGCAGCGATGATGCGCAACGCGGCCGCGCCGTCCACCGCGGTGGCAGCCACCTCGAAGCCGCGCTCACCGAGATCGCGGGCCACCCCATCACGCCACATCGGGTGGTCGTCGACGACCATGATCCGACTCACGGACCGGCCGTCGCCCCGGCAGTCGGTCACCGTGCCACGCCGCGCCGGACGCGGGCCAGCCGCACTTCCCATTCAGTGCCCCGCCCCGGGCCGGTATCCAGGGTCAGGGTGGCACCCAGATCGGCTACCCGGCCGCGGATCGAGCGCGACACTCCCATCCGGCCAGCACACTGCGCACCGAGCAGCTGCCCGCTGTCGACACCCGGGCCGTCGTCCCTGACGCTGAGCACCACTTCGTCGTCGAGATCCTCGACCAGTACCCACGACTTCGCCTCAGGGCCGCCGTGCCGGGCGGTGTTGGTCAACGCTTCCCGGACGACGGCGACCAGCTCGTCGACGTCGGCAGTCGGTAGCGGTACCGCGGTCGCGGGCACTGACACCTCGACCCGGGGGCCGGCCAGCAGCGCCAGCGCACCGGCCAGGTCCTGCTCACCGATAGCACCCGGCGGCATCGCTGAAAACAGGCACCGCAAGGCGATCTCCTGCTCCCCGGCCAACCGCGCCAACTCGCCGGCCTCCCCATCGAGCTGCCCACTGCGGGCGCGCATCCGGGCCAGCACCTGCACCACGCTGTCGTGGACGGATCTGGCCAGCCGCTCCCGTTCAGTGGCGGCCGCCTCGGCGCGGGCGGACCGGCGCAGCTGCTCACTCGCCCGCCGAGCCGCCGTCGCCGCCAGCCCAAGCACGAACCCGGTACCTACCAGCAGGATCGCGTCGCGGGCGAGGTCGATGCTGAAAAACCCGCGCACCCAGACGTCGACCACCGCGACGGCGACGCCGAACAGCGCCCCGGCGACCCGGCCGGCGTGCACCGCGGCAGCGACTACCGGGCCGCTTGCCCACACAGTGGTGAGCAGCGGGGTTCGCTGGGCGACTTCGGTGAGCTGCTCGGTGGACAGCACCAGCGCCGAGGAACCCATCAGAGTCAGCGTCACCAGCAGGTCGACCACGATCACATGGATCCGGCGGGTGACGTCGTAGCTGTAGACCAGGCAGGTCACCACGGTCCACACCGCGATCCCGACGAGTACCGCCCACCCCAAAACCGGCCGAGCGAAGCCGTGATGATGCACCGTGATCGCCGCGATCGCAAAAGCTGCGGTAATGGCCCGGAACACCACCACACCGCGCCACAGCGGCGTCATGATGTCGGTGGCCGCCGGCATGACCGCGGATCATGCCAGTTCCCGCGTGGCTAGCGCGCACGGCGGGTACTCGGTCGGCTCGGGCTCGTCCCGCAAGCGCTGCCGTTGCCGACGCAGACCGTCCTCGCCCGTCCCGTCACACCGGCTCGGCGCACTACCTCTGCTGTGGAGTTCGGGAAGCAGAGAGAGCGGGCGACGGGGATACCGGGAGAATGAGGCGGATGGTGGACAGGTACTGCGAGCGACTGGCTCCGCCTGGGTTGGCGGGCGTGGTGGGCTGCTTGTGGCGCAGCGAGACGATCGTGGGCCGGGAGCAGCGGGTGTTGCCGGACGGGTGTATGGACCTGATCTGGATGGACGGCGCGGTGCATGTCGCCGGTCCGGACAGCCGCGCCTTCCTCACCGTGCAGCCCCCCGGACAGGTGGTCACCGGCCTGCGGTTCCGGCCCGGCGCCGCGCCCGGTGTGTTCGGGCTGCCCGCGTGCGTGCTGCGAGACCAGCGAGTCCGGCTTGAGGACCTCTGGCCCGGCACGACGGTCACGCAGCAGGTCGCCGAGGCGCCGGACCCGGCCATCGCGCTCATCGCTGCGGTCGCGCCGCGGGCCATCGAACCGGACCGCGCGCTGGGCGCGGTGCTGGCCCGGCTGCGGACTGGGTCCAGCGTGGCGGCGACGGCCGATGCGCTGGGCTGGACCGAACGCACGCTGCACCGGCGGTGCCGGGACGCATTCGGCTACGGCCCGTCGGTGCTACGCCGCATCCTCCGATTCCAGGTCGCGCTGCGGCTGGCGGGGCAGGGGGTGCCCTTTGCGACTACCGCCACCCGCGCGGGCTACGCCGACCAGGCGCATCTGGCCCGTGAGGTTCGAGCGCTGCCGGGAGCGTCGCTGAGTCAGCTGATCCGTGCTCAGCTTCCGAGCGGCGCGAACAGGTCGACGCCCAGGCCGTCCGGGTCGTGCAGCACCGCGTAGCGCTGACCCCAGAAGGCGTCCCATGGGGCGTGCTCGCCGTGGTAGCCGGCCTCGGTCAGCTCGGCGTAGGCGGTGTCGACCGCAGCGGGATCGGGGAGCCGGAACGCCAGGCTGGTGCGGCTATCACCGCCGCCAGCCCTCCAGTCCGGGGCGAAGGATCGGATGGTGTCCTCGGTGTCCCAGGTCAACCGCAGGCTGCCGGGCAACGCGAGCTCCACGTGCGGCGCTGCGTCTGCGTCAGCCGGGATATCCAGGCCCAGCCGGCGATAGAACGCCAGGGAGACGGCCATGTCGGCCACCACCAGTCCGATAACGTCCAGTCTCGCGTCGATAGCCATGACGGCGAGGCTACGAGCCCGGGTGACCGCGTGTCTTGAATGGATCGGACAGCGTGGCAGCGGCGGCCAGCCTGAAGCGGGCGAATTCGGCGACCATTGCCGCCAACGACCAGTGCGCGTTGAGGCCGCTGGGGTTGGGCAGCGCCCAGACCAGGGTCGTTCCCAGCGCAGGCTGCAGTCCGACGGCAGCTCGCGGCGCGGCGAAGGCCACCCGGTAAGCCGTGATACCGACGACTCCCAAAGCACTCGGACGCAGGTCGCGCACGAGATCGCGCAGCGCAGCGCCGCCGGCCACCAGCTCGGCGGTGCTCAGCTCGTCGGCCCGGGCGGTGGCCCGGGGCACGATGTTGGTGATCCCCACACCGAGCGCGGGCAACAGGTGCTGCTCGTCGGGCCGCAACCGGCGGTCGGTGAAGCCGGCGCCGTGCAGCGCCGGCCAGAAGCGGTTGCCCGGCCGGGCGAAGTGGTGACCGGTGGCGGCGGAGAACAGGCCCGGGTTGATCCCGCAGAACAGCACCCGCAGCGGCGGGTCGTCGGGTCCGGGCAGCACGTCAGCAATCATGCGGCCGCGGGCCGCGGCAAGATCGACTGATCTCACGGATCGCTCAGCTCTTCGGCGTGGCCCGCGACAGGGTCGGCGGGTACGTCGGCCGGTGGGAATGCGGAACCCACCGGGCCGGAGTCGGCAGGCTCAAGGTCCCCGCTGATGAGCGCGCGGATACCAGCGTTGAGCACGGCGAGCAGTGGCACCGCCAGCAGGGCGCCGGCGATGCCGGCGACCACTGAGCCCACCGCGACGGCCAGCACCACCGCCACGCCGTTGAGCTCGACGGCGCGGCCCATCAGCAACGGCTGCATGACGTTGCCCTCCAGCTGCTGCACGCCGATCACCACTGCGAGCACGATCAGCGCCGGCACCGGCCCGTTGGTTACCAGCACCACCAGCACCGCGACCACGCCAGAAACCACCGCGCCGACCACCGGGATGAACGCCGCCAGAAATACCAACGCGGCCAGCGGCACCACCAGCGGGGCGCCTACCGCCACCAACCCGATCCCGATACCCACCGCATCCATCACTGCCACCAGCGCGGTGGCCCGGATGAACCCGACCAGAGAGCCGAATGAACGCTGCCCAGCGACATCGACCCGGTCACGAACCCGGTGCGGCACCGCACCGAGCAGGAAGCGCCACATCGACCGGCCGCCGTAGAGGAAGTAGATCAACGTGAACAGCGCCAGCGCGGCACCGGCGAGGTATTGCCCGACGGTGACCGCGGTGGACAACGCACCGGAGGTGATCGCATAACGGTTGTTGGCCACCGAGCGGCTCAGCGAGTCGAGCAGGTTCTGCAGCTTGATCGGGGGCAGGCCGAACGGCGGATGCTGCAACCACACCCGGATCTGCTGGACGCTGTTGGCGACCTGGATCTGCAGCGCGGGCAACCCGTTGACGAAGGCCTGGATGACGAACCCCAGCAGCCCACCGATGAGCGCCAGCCCGCCGATCAAGACCACCAGGGTGGCCAGCCCTCGGGACACCCGGTGCCTGGTCAACCAGTCCACGACCGGCCCCAGCAGCGCGGTCAGTAGCAGGGCCACCGCCACCGGGATCATCACCTGCTGCAGGGCTATCACCACATAGCCCAGCACGATAAGCAGCCCGACCACCGCCAGAACCCGCCACGACACCGCGGCAGCCACCCGCAGCGGGTATGGCACGGCAGCCGAGGCCTCACGGCGGTCCGGGCTGGGCGCCGGGCTGCGATTCACTCCGCCACGCTATCCGCTCACGCCGTACGGCGGCTCCTCCTCGGTAATCAGCACTCCCGTTCCCGAACTCAACAGCAGCGCTGTGCAAGGTCGGCCGGACAGCTCTGGTGTTGAGTTCGGGAGGCTGAGCGGCGTGCGAGCGCCCGTTGAGCTACTCGAAGGATTCGCCGGCGTTGGCTTTTGCGATCAGTGACGCGGGTGGGGTGAAGCGGGGGCCGTAGCGGTCGGCGAGTTCGTGCGCGCGAGCCACGAAGCCGCTCAAGCCGCCGGGATAGCCGTTGATGAACTGCACCACGCCGCCGGTCCACGGCGGGAACCCGATCCCCATGATAGAGCCGATGTTGGCGTCAGGCACCGAGGTGATCACGTTCTCGTCGAGGCACTTCACGGTCTCCAACGCCTCGACGAACAGCAGCCGCTGCTTCATGTCCGCAAACGGGATCGCATCCGGGCGGAACGGTCCGAAGGCTTCGGCCAGGCCGGGCCACAGGCGGGTACGCCGGCCGGCCTCGTACTCGTAGAACCCGGCACCGCCGGAACGGCCGGGCCGAGCCAGCTCCAAGAACATCCGGTCGGATATCTCATCGGCCGGATGCGGGGGCCAGGTGCCCCCCGCCGCCTCTACGCCACGCCTGGTCTCTTCGCGGATCTTGCGCATCAGGGTCAGGCTCAGCTCGTCGACCAGCTGCAACACCGGCGCCGGGTAGCCGGCCTGCAAGGTGGCCTGCTCGATCGACGCCGGCGCCGCGCCCTCGGC
>QHBY01000239.1:0-29517 GCA_003244245.1 Pseudonocardiales bacterium | reverse complement strand
ACGATCGGGGTCTTGCGGATCTGTTGCACGACGTCCACGGCGGCGGCGAGCGCCGCATCCGATGTCTGCTCCCCACGGACGATCTCCACCAGCGGCATCTTGTCCACCGGGGAGAAGAAGTGCAGGCCGACGAAGTCGGCCGGGCGGTCGACTCCCGACGCCAGATCGGTGATCGGCAGCGTCGAGGTGTTCGAGCACAGCAGCGCATCGGGATCGACCACGTCGAGGATCTCGGCGAAGACCTTCTTCTTCAGCGCCGGGTCCTCGAACACCGCCTCGATCACCAGGTCGCAGCCCTTGAGATCGCCCGGGTCGGCGGTCGGGGTGATCCGGGCCAGCAGCGCATCGCGCTGCTCGGCAGTGGATCGACCCCGGGACACGGCCTTGTCGAGCACCTTCTCCGAATAGCCCTTGCCCCTGGTCGCCGCCGCGACGTCGACGTCCTTGAGCACGACGTCCATGCCCGCGCGGGCACAGGAGTAGGCGATCCCGGCACCCATCATCCCGGCGCCGAGCACACCGACCTTGCTGAAGGTGCGTTTCGGGTACCCGTCGGGCCGGCTGCCGCCCTTGTTGATGTGCTGCAGGTCGAAGAAGAACGCCTTGATCATGTTCTTGGCGACCTGGCCGGTCGCCAGGTCCATGAAGTAGCGGCTCTCGATCGCCAGCGCGGTGTCGAAGTCCACCTGCGAGCCCTCCACGGCCGCGCACAGGATGTGATGCGGGGCCGGCATCGGCGCGCCCTTGAGCTGCTTGCGAAGGGTGGCCGGGAACGCGGGCAGCATCTGCGCCAAGGCCGGGGTGGACGGGATGCCGCCGGGGATCTTGTAGCCGCGGACGTCCCAGGGCTGCTGGCCCCGGGGGTTCGCGGCGATCCACTCGCGGGCCCGCGCGAACATCTCGTCGGGGGTTGCGACGACCTCGTCGACGATCCCGGTTTCCTTGGCCTGCGCCGGACGCAGCTGCTGGCCCCTTGTCAGCAGCTGCGTCAGCCCAACCATCAGGCCGAGCATCCGCACCGTGCGGACCACCCCGCCCAGCCCCGGCAGTATCCCGAGCGTCACCTCGGGGAAGCCGACCTTCGATCCTGGCGCGTCCAGCACGATCCGGTGATGGCAGGCCAGCGCGATCTCCAGGCCACCACCCAGCGCTGCCCCGTTGATCGCGGCGACCACCGGCTTGCCCAGCTTCTCCAGCCGCCGCAACTGGCTCTTGAGCAGCGCGATGTACGCGGCGAACTCGCGGGCATTGTCCGGCGTGATGTCGCGTAATGCGTTGAGGTCAGCGCCGGCGAAGAAGGTCTTCTTCGCCGAAGTGAGAATGACCCCGGTGATCGAGTCCCGCTCGGCCTCCAAGCGATCCAGCGTCTCGCCCATCGACGTGACATAACGTTCGTTCATCGTGTTCGCGGACCTGCCCGGATCGTCCATTGTGAGCGTGACGATGCCGTCGGCATCAGCGTCCCAGCGAATGCTGTCAGTCATTGTGCTTTCTCCCGACCACTAAGGTGCGTCAACTGCGCTCCGCGCGGCGACAAGGGGGCTGGGCGCGAGCCCGAAGGCGTGGCGAGCATGGGCTATATCCGCTCGATGATGGTGGCGATGCCCATGCCGCCGCCGACGCACAGCGTGGCCAGGCCGTATCGCAGGTCGCGGCGCTCCAGCTCGTCGATCAGGGTGCCCAGGATCATCGCGCCGGTGGCGCCCAGCGGGTGACCCATGGCGATGGCGCCACCGTTGACGTTGAGCTTGTCGTGCGGCACGTCCATCTCCCGCATGAAGCGCAGCACCACCGCGGCGAACGCCTCGTTGACCTCCACCAGGTCGATCTGGTCCATCGTCATGCCGGCCTTGGCCAGCGCCTTGCGAGTCGCCGGCGCGGGGCCGGTCAGCATGATCGTCGGCTCCTCACCGATGATCGCGCCGGCCACGATCCGGGCCCGCGGCGTCAGCCCGAGATCCTGTCCGACCTGCTCGGAGCCGACGACCACCAGCGCCGCACCGTCGACGATGCCCGATGAGTTGCCGGCGTGGTGGACATGCTCGATGCGCTCCACCCAGTGGTAGCGCTGCAACGCGACGGCGTCGAACCCGGCTTGCTCACCGAGATCGGCGAACGCCGGCGTGAGCGCACCGAGGGCCGCCATGGTGGTGTCCGGACGCAGGTGCTCGTCGCGCTCGAGGATGACGCCGCCGGTGCGGTCCCGCACGGGGACCACCGACCGCTGGAAGTAGCCGTTGCTCCAGGCCTTGGCTGCGCGGTGCTGCGATTCCAGTGCGTAGGAGTCGACGTCGGCACGGGTGAAGCCCTCGATGGTGGCGATCAGATCGGCGCTGATGCCTTGAGGGACGAAGCGCGCCGCGTAGGCGGTCTCCGGGTCCATCGCGATCGCGCCACCGTCGGAGCCCATCGGCACCCGGGACATCGACTCGACGCCGCCGGTGAGCACCAGGTCCTCCCAGCCTGACCGGACCTTCATCGCGCCGAGGTTCACCGCTTCCAGGCCCGAGGCGCAGAATCGGTTGATCTGCAGCCCCGCGACGCTGTCCGGCAAGCCGGCGGCCAGGGCCGCGGCGCGCGGCAGGTCCCCGCCCTGGTCACCTATCGGGGCAACGATCCCGAGCACGATGTCGTCGATGCGCGCCGGATCCAGGTTCGGGTGGCGGTTACGCAACTCGTCGATCAGCCCGGTGACCAGCGAGATCGGCTTGACGCCGTGCAATGCGCCGGTCGGCTTGCCCTTGCCCCGCGGGGTGCGCAGGGCTTCGTAAAGGAATGCTTCAGTCATGACTCGCTCCGGATCGTGGAGATAGCGCTTCGGCACTTGCGGGAACGGATTCGCGGATCGCACGGTTGACGGCCAGCTGGAAATTGGTGACGACCCCGTCGACGGTGACCGGTTTGAGCTGCTCCAGCAGGGCGATCAACCGGTCGCGCAGCTCGGGCGGGCGGCCGCGCTCCCGGTACTCACGTAACACGGTGTTGTGGAACAGCGCCACCAACTCGGTGGCCAGCGCGCGGGTGTGCGCTTCGATGATCTGTTTGGACGCCAGTTGCACCGCGAAGTCCATCTCGGTGCCGAGCAGGCTCAGCCCGTAGCCCAGCATCTCCGGGCTCGTGAGCGTCCATGCGCCGCCGTCAGGCCGGATCACGCCGAGCGTCACCAGCCTGGCCAGATCGTCATCGTCCAGGACGCGCCCGGCGCGAGCATCGAGCTCGGTCCTACTCACGATCTCTGGATCCTCGGGCAGCCACGGAGTGAGCAGCGCGCGGTGCAGGGCGAGATCCTCGGGTGATCGGTCCAGCGGGATCCGGGCCAGGTATCCCTCGATGGCAGCCAGGGTGAACCCCAGCTCCTGCAAGTCCCGGATCAGCTGCAGGCGGGCGACGTGGGACTGGTCGTACAGGCCCAACCGACCGCGCACCACCGGTGGCGGGATCAGACCCAGCCCGGTGTAGAAGCGGATGGTGCGCACGCTGATCCCGGTCCGAGCGGCCAGCTCCGCGATGGTGAGCTCGTCGACCAACGATTGCGCCTCCCAACGTGACAGTGGCACTGTCGTAACAGTATCACTGTCACACGCACTCTCGGCGCAGTCGAGGAGTCACCCCGAGCTGTTGGGTGTGGTCACCGCCCCGCGCAGCGCGGCCCGACGGTCCCGCTCCCGCATCAGCGGCGCGCTCGCGACGGAGATGGCACGCCGCGCGGCGCGGCATTGACCCACGGAGTTCGCCGACAAAGACCCGCGACGGGCGGTCATCGACGAATTTGCGGGCCCTCTAACGGGATACCTTTTAGTCAGTCTGCTCAAGGCAACTTGGGGGTAAGGCCCGACATGACGGACGTCACAACCGCAGAAACGGGGTCGCCGGAACTGCTGCCGCCGCTGCCTCCGGCGCTGGGGTCGTCGGCTGTGACGAACATCGACAAGACGGTACGGGCTGGCAGCAACTCGACATGCTGCCCGTATATTTCGGCGAAACTTAGCGCATCAGACATCGAATTCTCCCCAGGGAAGGTTGTTGGCTTAGTACCACCACTGTGCCTAGCCGTGACGTCACGCGTCAATCGGTAGCTGGTACGTAACTCTAGGCCGGAGTTTCGTGATCTTTAGTGTTGAAGTCACTACTGGTGGGTGTTTTCGACTGTTTCGGTTGGTGATCGGGTCGCGGGGGGTGACCGGGTTGTCGCGCTGGGGTGGGTGTAGGTCAGTGGTGCCATGGTGCGGCGCAGGTGCCAGGTCAGGTATTGGGCGAGCATGCAGATCAGCACGTGGGCGCGAGTCGCCCGGCCCGTACCCGGGTAGTGAGGGTGGCCAGGCAGACCACGCCAAACGGCGGCCGATCCAGCGCGACGCTGACGGTGGCTAAAGTCAGCGCAGCTGGGGCAGGATCTCCGCTGCGATCAGCTCGATCTGGTCCAGGTCGGTCAGGTCCAGCAGCTGCAGGTAGATCCGATCGATCCCGGTGCGCTCCCGCCAGGAACCGAGGCGGTCGACGGCCTCCGCCGGTGATCCGGCGATACCGTCGGTGCGCAGGTCCTCGACCTTCCGCCCGATGGCCAGCGCCCGGCGGGCCAGCCCGCCGACGTCCCGTGCCACCGTGACGGTGAGCGCGACCGAGCGGCGCAGCTCCAAAGGATCACGACCGATCTCGGCGCAGGCCGCGGTCACCCGATCGAACTGGGTCCGAGCCCGCTCGATGGAGCTGAAGGGCACGTTGAACTCGTCGGCGAACCGCGCGGCGAGCATCGGCGTGCGGCGAGCGCCCAAACCGCCGATGAGCAGCGGCGGGTGCGGTCGCTGCACTGGCTTGGGCAACGCCGGGGAGTCGGTGAGCTGGTAGTGGCGCCCGACGAATGAGTACCGCTGCCCCGGTTGCGTCCGCCACAGCCCGGTGACGATCTCAACCTGCTCGGCGTAGCGGTCGAACCGTTCGGCCAGCGGCGGGAATGGAATGCCATATGCGGAGTGCTCCTCGGCGTACCAGCCGCTGCCCATTCCCAATTCCACCCGGCCACCGGACATCTGATCCACCTGCGCGACGCTGATCGCGAGCGGACCGGGTAGCCGGAAGGTGGCCGGACTCATCAACGTGCCGAGCCGGATTCTGCTGGTCTGCAGCGCCAGCCCGGCGAGCGTCAGCCAGGCGTCGGTCGGGCCCGGCTCACCGGAGACCTCGCCCATTTTCAGGTAGTGGTCGGAGCGGAAGAAGGCGTCGTACCCGGCATCTTCGGCGGTACGCGCGACCTGCAGCAGATCGTGGTAGCTGGCACCTTGCTGAGGCTCGATGAAGATCCTGAAGTCCACGATCCGTCAGGCTAATCGTGTCCCGCCTTCGCCGCTGCACGGCGCGGAAGGCGCCGCCTGAGATTTCGCAGAGTCCTGCCCTGCGCGGCGATGCCGCTCTGGTTGTTCTTGTAGAACAGGTTGGCCCGCCTGTCACCTGCGCAGGCTCGTGCACGGGCAGTGGCGTACCGGTCCCGTGGACCTGTAAAGCCTTGGATCATCCAGACCCGGTAATCGAGTTACTGCCCGGTGAAGCGACGGCGAGGCCACCGTCGATGCACGCCGCAGCGAGGCGCTGGTCGTAGGTCAGCACGACGGCGGCGTCCAACAACAGCGCCGAGGCCAGGTGGATTGCATCCAACGATCGAAGCACCGCCGGGTTCACTCGCCGGGCCAGCGCGACGACCTCGGCGACGAGCGGATGTTCGGCGACCCCTGACAGCGCCGCGTCCACCTCATCGGCGACCTCGGCAAGCGTTGCGCGATGCAGCGACCGCAGGGCACGGGCCACCTCGATCCATACCAACGACGACGACACGAGTACAGCGCCCTCGGCGTGATGCTCGTGGAGAGTTGCAACCAGGTCGGCTGATTCCGCTTCGGCGAGAACCCGCTTGAGGACGGCGCTGCTGTCCAAGTAGACGCGCACCTACAGTCGCTCGTCGCGGTCGAGGAGGTCGAGGGTGGTGATGCCGTCCGGCAGCGTCCTCGTCGGCTTGACCTTTCGATAGCGGGTGCGTGGCGGCAGTAGCGTGCCGGACCGGAGCAGAGGGTCACCACTGGACAAGTCCCCACCACCGCGGTCGAGGTAGCGGTCGAGAGCGGCGCGCAGGATCTCCTGTTGCGAGCGCCCGGATCGTTCAGCCTCCGCGCGTAGTGCGGCTTCGGCGTCCGGAAGGAGCCGGAGGTTAGTCGCCATAAGACAACGGTACCACAAGCAGTACCATTTACGGTACCGCTTGATGCCAGATCGGACTCACCGTGACCGGCCAAGTGTGCTGGCGGGATAGCTTTCCGCTACCGGAGGTGTAGTCGAACGCACCGAGATAGGCAGTGATGGCGGCGACGGTGACGCCTGTCTCCTCGTCTCTTCCGTCCTGCCACA
The DNA here is from genome assembly GCA_003244245.1 of Pseudonocardiales bacterium. Classification (GTDB taxonomy): domain Bacteria; phylum Actinomycetota; class Actinomycetes; order Mycobacteriales; family Pseudonocardiaceae. Next base: position 23,124 of record QHBY01000239.1, on the reverse strand, counting down.
CGACTCGGAATACTGCTCTCCGGAAATCAGCCGAAGTACTCCGATAGCGAGCTACTCGTTGTCGGACCGGTAGCCGAGATTGGGTGAGAGCCACCGCTCGGCCTCGGCGACCGTCCAACCCTTACGCTTCGCATAGTCCTCGACCTGATCGCGACCGATAGCACCTACGACGAAGTACTGCGACTGTGGGTGCGAGAAGTAGAGCCCGCTGACGGCTGCGCCCGGCCACATAGCCATGCTTTCGGTCAGTTTGATGCCGGTGTTGGCCTCGACGTCGAGCAGCTCCCAGATCATTTGCTTCTCGGTGTGCTCAGGGCACGCCGGGTAGCCCGGCGCCGGCCGGATACCGACGTACCGCTCCTTGATCAGGGACTCATTGTCGAGCTTCTCGCCGGGCTGGTAAGCCCAGAACTCGGTGCGGACACGTTCATGCAGCCGCTCGGCGAATGCCTCGGCCAGCCGGTCGGCGAGTGACTCCAACAGGATCGCGCTGTAGTCGTCGAGTGCGGCCTTAAACTCCTTGATTTTGTCGGTAATTCCGAGACCGGCCGTGACTGCGAAGGCACCGACATAGTCGTGTAGGCCGGTCTCCTTGGGAGCAATGAAATCGGCGAGCGAGCGGTGCGGGACACCCGGACGGTGCTCGGACTGCTGACGCACCTCGTGCAGCGTCGCGAGTACCTCGGTGCGGCCCTCGTTCGTGTAGACCTCGATGTCGTCGCCGTTGACCATGCTGGCCGGAAACAGCCCGATCACGCCGGACGCGCTGATCCAGTTCTCGCCGATCAGCTTGTCGAGCATCACCTGGCCATCTTCCCAGAGCCTGCGCGCAGCCTCACCCGAGGCGGGGTTGTTGAGAATATCGGGGTACTTGCCCTTCATCTCCCAGGAGTTGAAGAAGGGTTGCCAGTCGATGTACTCGCGCAATTCGGCGAGCGGGTAGTCGCGGAAGGTCTTGACGAACTGCTTCGCTGCAGCAGGCTTCAGTTCGCCGTCGTGGTGGACGTCCGGCGCCTGCTGCGCGAGTAGACGGGGACGCGGCGGACAGTAGCCCGTCCAGTCGATCGGCGTTCGATTTTCGCGTGCTGCGGCAATCGGCAGGACGATTTTCGCGTCGTTGCGGGCGGCATACCGTTCACGCAGCGAGTCGTAATCAATCTGCAGGTCGGCCAGCAGGGCCGGTCGCTGCTCATTGGACAGCAGCGCGGCAACGACGGGCACCGAACGCGACGCGTCCTTCACCCAGATGACCGGACCGTGGTACTTTTTATCGATCTTGACCGCGGTGTGCGCGCGCGAGGTCGTGGCGCCGCCGATCATGAGCGGGATCTCGAAGCCCTGGCGCTCCATCTCCATCGCGAAGTTGACCATCTCGTCCAGCGACGGGGTGATCAAGCCCGACAGGCCGATGACGTCGGCGTCGTGCTCTTTCGCGGCGTCGAGGATTTTCTGCGCAGGAACCATCACGCCGAGGTCAATGACGTCGTAGTTATTGCACTGCAGGACGACGCCGACAATGTTCTTGCCGATGTCGTGCACATCGCCCTTGACCGTCGCCATGATCACCGTGCCGTTGCTGCGGCCGGCGTCCTCGGGCGACTTGCCCGCCTCGATGAACGGGATGAGGTAAGCGACGGCCTTCTTCATCACGCGCGCCGACTTCACCACCTGCGGCAGGAACATCTTCCCGGCGCCGAACAGGTCCCCAACCACATTCATACCCGCCATCAGCGGGCCTTCGATCACCTCGATGGGGAGGCCGCCGCGGGCCTCGATAATCGCCCGCAGTTCCTCGGTGTCGGTTTCGGCGTAGTCGTCGATGCCCTTCACAAGTGCATGGGTGATGCGCTCATCAACGGGAAGCGAACGCCACTCGTCGTTGATTGCTTCGGCCTTCTTGCCGTCGCCGGCGAACTCAGTCGCGATCTCAAGTAGGCGCTCGGCGGCATCGGGACGCCGGTTGAGGACGACGTCTTCGATGCGCTCGCGCAGCCGCGGATCAACTTGGTCATACGGGATGAGCGCCCCGGCGTTGACGATGCCCATGTCCATGCCAGCGGAGATGGCGTGGAACAGGAAGACCGCATGGATGGCCTCGCGCACCGCGTTGTTGCCCCGGAAGGAGAAAGACACGTTGGAGACGCCACCGGAGACCATCGCGCCCGGCAGGTTCTGCTTGATCCAGCGGGTTGCCTCGATGAAGTCCACGCCGTAGTTGACGTGCTCCTCGATTCCAGTGGCCAGCGCAAAGATATTGGGATCGAAGATGATGTCTTCGGCTGGGAAACCGAGCTCGTCCACCAGGATGCGGTAGGCCCGCTCGCAGATGCTTTTCCGGCGTTCGAGGTTGTCGGCCTGGCCGTCCTCGTCGAAGGCCATCACCACGATCGCGGCGCCGTACTTGCGACACAGCCGGGCCTGGGCGCGGAACCTCTCCTCGCCCTCCTTCATGGAGATCGAGTTGACGATCGGCTTGCCCTGCACGCAGCGCAGCCCGGTCTCGATGACCTCGAACTTGGAGGAGTCAATCATGAGCGGAACCCTGCTGATGTCGGGCTCGCTGGCGATGAGTTTGACGAAGCGGTCCATCGCGGCAACGCCGTCGATCATGCCCTCGTCCATGTTGATGTCGATGATCTGCGCGCCGTTCTCGACCTGCTGGCGGGCCACCGACAATGCGGCATTGTAGTCACCGTCGCGAATGAGTTTGCGGAACTTCGCCGAGCCGGTGATGTTGGTGCGCTCGCCGATGTTGACGAACAGCGACTCGGGCGTAATGGTCAGCGGCTCGAGACCGGAGAGCCGGCAAGCCATCTCACTCTCGGACGGCACGCGCGGGGGGAGGCCCTCAATGGCGGTAGCTATCGCACCGATGTGCTCAGGCGTCGTGCCGCAGCACCCACCGAGAATGTTCACCAGGCCGCTCTCGGCGAACTCGCGCAGGATCGTTGCGGTCTGGTCCGGTGCCTCGTCGTACTCGCCGAAGTGGTTGGGCAGTCCGGCGTTCGGGTGGCAGGACACGAAGCAGTCAGCGATGCGGGATACCTCGGACAGGTAGGGACGCACCTCCTGCGCGCCGAGCGCACAGTTGAGCCCGACGAGCAATGGCTTGGCGTGCCGCACGGAGTTCCAGAACGCCTCGGTGACCTGGCCGGACAGCGTCCGGCCAGAGGCGTCGGTGATGGTCCCGGAGATCATGACCGGCCAACGGCGGCCACGCTCTTCGAACAGTGTCTCGATGGCGAAGATCGCTGCCTTCGCGTTTAGGGTGTCGAAGATCGTCTCGATCATCAGGATGTCGGCGCCACCATCGACCAGGCCGTTCGCCTGCTCGGCATACGCCTCGACGAGTTCCATATGGGTGACGTTGCGCGCGCCCGGGTCGTTGACATCCGGTGAGATCGACCCGGTGCGGGTCGTCGGCCCCAACGCGCCCACGACGAACCGCGGCTTGTCGGGATTCGCGGCGGTCGCGATATCACACTCAGCTCGGGCTAGACTTGCCGACTCGAAGTTGAGCTCGTAGGCGAGTTCCTGCATGCCGTAGTCAGCGAGAGAGATCCGCTGGGCGCTAAAGGTGTTGGTCTCGATCAGGTCCGACCCGGCCCCCAGGTACGCGCGGTGGATTTCGCTGATCGCGTGCGGCTGGGTGAGTGTCAGCAGGTCGTTGTTGCCCTTAAGGTCACTCGACCAGCCGACGAACCGCTCGCCCCGGTAGTCTTCTTCGCTGAAGATGTGCCGCTGGATCATAGTGCCTATCGCACCGTCGAGTACAAGGATACGCGATCGAAGAAGCTCGGACAGTGCTTCGGTCGAGTCAGGGCGCAGGGACGGCGTTTCGGGCACAGGCGTATTCCTCGGTGTCAATCGGTAGGAGCGGAACTTCCACAGCAGTCTCTCACTCATTGGCTGTCAGTGCGCAGGACGACGTCGTTGCAGCGTTACCGTCGGTGAGGTCGGTGTCGCGCCCTGGCGGGTGGTGTTGGCGAACAGCGAGCCCAGGGGGCCACAGCTCGGTTGTAGGAGGCCGACGCCAGATGGCCGTAGGTGGTAGTCAAGAACCGGGTCAACCGTTGGAGTGTGATCCGGTCCAGAGGTGTCTCGGCGCCGAGTACCGCAACGAGACGGTGCAAGACCAGGGCGTAGACGCGGTGGATGGACGGTGCCACGTTCCGCACGCCAACGCCGGATGCATCCCCAACTACGGCGAACGCCGCCGCGCTGGCGAGGCCATCTCCACCGCGTTCACCGAGTCCGCGGTCAACCAGTTGGCAACAGCCTCCAAGTGCGCTGGACACCGCGCGGTGCGCACCTGCTGCTGCAGGTACGCACCAGAGTCCTCAACGACACCCTCACCAACGGGCTACCGGCGCTGGTACCCCAACTTCACCCACACCCCCGACCACCAGGACCGGGTCGCCTAACGTCGCCTAACCTCCCACGGAAATGTTCCGTTCTCCGGACCCTCGGCTAACGTCAGCAGTGATGCTGATCAACCTGTACTCCGATACCCAGACCCGGCCGGTTGACTCGATGCGCGCGGCCATGGCAGCAGCTGAGGTGGGCGACGAGCAACGCGGCGAGGATCCCACCGTCAACGTCTTGTGCGAGCGGGTCGCCACACTGCTCGGCAAGGCTGCCGCGGTGTTCCTGCCGTCGGGCACGATGTGCAACGCGATCGGTTTCCGGCTGCACATCCGGCCCGGCGGCGACGCGGTGCACCTGCATCCGACCTCTCATCCGATCGTCGCCGAGGGGGGCGGCCCGTCGGCGTTGTCCGGGGCGGTACTGGCTCCGGTGTCCGGCGAGGGCGGCATGTTCACCGCCGGCGCGTTGAAGGCAGCGCTGTTCCCCGCGGGGATCGCTACAAACCGCGCTCTCGGCTGGTGTCCGTGGAGCAGACCACCAATCTGGCCGGCGGCCGGTTGTGGCCGTTGGAACAGCTGCGCGCGGTACTCGAGGTCGCCGCGCGGCACCGGCTGCGCACCCACCTGGACGGGGCGCGACTGCTCAACGCCGTGGTCGCGTCCGGGGTGGCGGCCGCGGACTGGGCGCGCGGGTTCGACACCGCGTGGATCGACTTCACCAAGGGCCTGGGCGCGCCGGTGGGCGCCGTGCTGGCCGGCTCGGCCGAGCTGATCGAGCAGGCATGGCGCTTCAAGCAGATGATGGGCGGGTCACTGCGCCAGGCCGGCATCGTCGCAGCCGGCTGCCTGTGGGCCTTGGATCACCACGTGGATCGCCTTGCCGAGGACCACGCCAACGCCCGGATCCTCGCCGACGAGCTCGCCGAGTTACCCGGCATCACGTTGGACCCGACCACCGTCGAGACGAACATCGTGGTGTTTCGGCTGGCTGGCGCGTCCAGGTTCTGCGAGCGGCTGGAAACCGAACACGGAGTGCGGATGGGTGCGCTGGGACCCGATCTGGTCCGAGCGGTAACCCATCACGACGTGGACACCGCTGACGTGTACCGCGCGACGCGCGCAATCGACGAGACGTTGCGTGGTGCCCGCTGAGCCGAAGCGCAGGTTGACAATCTCCAGCTCGGCGCGTCCGTAGCTACAGCGACGATGACGCCAACACGTCGCCTCTTGGCGATGACCTCGCCATCAGCGCTCACAGCAGCGCAGGATCGCGACTCAGCGCGCTTATCCCACAGATGTAGAAGCCGTCCGCTCTACCTCATCTGAGGTAGTGGTCCTGCCGGGCCTGGGGTACCCAGAAGATGATCTGTAGATGGGATGTCCCGCCCCCAGGACTCCGGCATTCTGTTGCCCAGCAAGCACTGGACCGTCTGAATGACCTGCGGTCGCCCTAGCGAGGGAAGGGATGGTGAGCACAACCGTGGGTACCGTTGCACTGCTCAAGGCACCACAGGATAGCGAGCCCGTCCTTACCGTGAGCTCTCCTTCAGTGGGCCAAGCAACTTCATGGACTGATATCGCGATGCTGCGTCAATCCGTTATCGGCCTGTCCGAAGCCCCTGGTACCACTGCACCTTCTCCGGTTCGCAGCGAGCCCGCAAGCACCATCGAGGGCGACTTCGCCGTACTCGTCGCGGCTGCCGTCAACGGTGAGCGAGATGCCGTCGAGCGGGTGCTGCGCTGGGTCCGCCCGCTGGTCCTGCGGTATTGCCGGGCCCGCGTCGGCGGCCAGGAAAAGACGTTCGCTTCGGCGGATGACGTAGCCCAGGAGGTGTGTCTCGCGGTGCTCACCGCCCTGCCCAGTTACCGCGACCAAGGCCGGCCGTTTCTGTCTTTCGTGTACGGCATCGCCTCGCACAAGGTGGCCGACGCGCACCGCAACGCCGCGCGCAATCGCGCCGATCTGGTCCCGGAACTTCCGGACACTCCGGAACTGGCCGACGGCCCGGAGACGCAGGTGCTGCAGAATGAGCTCACCGGCAGGATGGCCAAACTGCTGCACAACCTGCCCGAACGCCAGCGTGAGGTGCTCATCCTGCGGGTCGTGGTCGGGCTGTCCGCGGAGGAGACCGCCGAGGCCGTGGGCTCGACGCCGGGCGCGGTCCGGGTGGCGCAGCATCGGGCGCTGAGCCGGCTGCGCAACCTGCTCACGGCACGGGCACGCTCCGATTACGTCGTCCGATCGAGGCTCCGCGCCCCGGAGGCGACCGGCACGATCACCGGGGACCTCGGGCCCTTGACCGAGTGGGCGGCGGAGGGGTTCGGGCACGACCGACTCACCGCCGTTGTCGCCCACCAAGACGCGTCATAGCGAGCAGCGCCTACGCTCTCCTACCGTGGCTGACTACCTGCCGACCGCGCCCTACCGTGGTACGCGTGACTTCTTGCCCGCCGAGATGAGTGTCCGGACTCAGGTTTTCCAGCGGCTCTATGACGTGATCGAAAGGTACGGCTACCTGCGCTACGACGGCCCGGTCCTGGAACCCGTCGAGATCTACGAGGCGAAGTCGAGCCGCGAGATCGTCGAGCAGCAGCTGTACACCCTCACCGACCGTGGCGAGCGGCGGTTGGCCTTGCGCCCGGAGATGACCCCGTCGGTGGCCCGGATCATCGCGGGCAACGCCGGCAAGCTCCCGTTCCCGGTGCGTTGGTACAGCCACCCGAACTGCCACCGCTACGAGCGTCCGCAACGCGGCCGGGTCCGGGAGCACTGGCAGATCAACGTCGACGTGTTCGGGTCGGACAGTCCGTCATGTGAAACCGAGATCTTCGAACTGATTCACGACATGATGGCCGGCCTCACAGCGTCGCCTGACATGTGGGTACTGCGGGTAAGTGACCGGGTCCTGCTCAATGCGATCCTGACGACGATGGTCGAGGTGCCCGCCGATCAGACCCGTGAGGTGAGCGCACTCATCGACCGGTGGGAGAAATACCCCCAAGACACATTGGCCCAAGAGGCCGCCGAACTGGGTATGACAGAAAAGCAGTTCCATCGGCTGGGCGAGATTCTCAGCGCCGGCGACGCACTCCTCGACGACCTGCCTGGCGAGGCTCGCGAGCAGTCAGTCCTGATGCGGGTACTCGACAGCAGCGCGCGGCATCTGGTCACGTTCGATCCGCTGATCGTGCGGGGGTTCGACTACTACACCTCAACGGTCTTCGAGGTGTTCGACACCAGCCCGGAGAATCGCCGTTCGCTGTTCGGCGGCGGCCGATACTCCAACCTGGTGGGACTGTTCTGCGCCGCGCAGATCCCCGGCATCGGTTTCGGTATGGGGGACGTCACCTTGATGGACTTCCTGGGAACCCACGGCCTGCTGCCCGCACCGCGCAGCGAAGTCGACGTCGCGGTCATTCCGGTGGACGAGACGCTAGCCCAAGCCGCCCGCCAGGTTGCCCACGATCTGCGCCAGACCGGGCTGCGGACCAGCACCCCGCTGGAGTACCGGAAGTTGGGTAAGGAACTCGCCCGGGCCAACAAGTCCGGAGCCCGCGTCGCGGTGATCGTCGGACGCGACGAATGGGCGGTGGGTGCGGTCACCATCCGCAACATGGTGACCGGCGACCAGCAACAAACCCCCACAGATGCGGCACCATCAGTTGTCACCACCATGCTGGGCTAGCCGATTTCTACCCGCGTTTGGTGAGCGCGACGAGGTAGCGGCAGGTCTCGCGGGTCGGGTTGACGAACGAGCATGGTGCCGGGGGGCCGAGCTGGAGGCAGTCACCGGCATCGAGCTCGTGGTCGGTGTCGCCTTCGCGGAAGCGCAGGTGGCCCTCAAGCACCCAGATCTGCTGGTGGATGAAGGCGTAGGCGTCGGCGGGGTAGGAGACCTCCGTGCCTGCGGGCAGATCGACCTCGACGAGCTCGAGCGGCCCACCGCTGGCCGGCGACACTGCACGGCGACGGTAGCCACTGTCGGGATCGGTCCACGTCGGTTGGTCCGCAGCACGCACGAGTCGCCGGTCGTCGCCTTCGGCGCGGGCCACGAGCTCGGAGAGCGTCATGCCCAGCGCGGCCGACAGGCGGCCCAGCAGGGCGGCGGTGGGTTGTGCCTCGCCGCGTTCAACCTTGCCGATCATCGCCCGGGAGACGCCAGAGAAGCGTGCGTGGCGATCTACACGCCGTACGTCACCGACACCGCGATCACGTTCGAGAGCGACCCACCGCCGCCGGCGGAGATGGCCGTGCGCATCGCTACCGTCACGCGCACGCATGCGTGGGTCGTCCTCGAGAACCAGGGCCGCGTCGTTGGCTACGCCTACGGCGGACCGTTCCAGTCGCGCGCGGCGTATCGCTGGTCGTGCGAGGTCAGCGTCTATCTCGAGCACGGCCGGCGGCGTACTGGCGGCGGTCGCGCGCTCTACGACGCGCTCTTCGCCCGTCTGGCCGAGCGCGGCTTCCGCACTGCCGTCGCGGGCATGACGCTGCCGAACGACGCGAGCGTCGGCCTGCACCGCGCCATGGGTTCGAACCCGTCGGAACCTACCGGCGCATCGGCTGGAAGCACGGCGCGTGGCACGACGTCACCTGGGTTCAGCGGACGATCGCCACGGACCGAGATCCGCCCGCCGAACCCCGTTGACGTACTCGCGACTGGTCAGTCGAACTCGCCGGTGCGGACGCCCGCGCTGAACGCGGCCCACTGTGCAGGGGTGAACATCAGGGCCGGGCCGGCGGGGTTCTTGCTGTCCCGGACCGCGCGGTGGCCACCGGGGAGGTCGGCGATCTCCACGCAATTGCCGGTGCTCGTGCTGCGGGAAGACTTCTTGTAGGTCGCGCCGGCCAGTGCAGCCGGCGGCGCGACGCGCGTGTTGTTCATGCTCACAACTCCTTGATGACAGTGTGGATCATGTCGAGAGACTCCCTCGGTGGGAGCGCTTGGGCCTGCACAGACGCGAAGCTATGCACATACTGCCGGATGATGCCGTTGCGCTCGTGAACGGTCCAGCTGGTTTGACCATCGACGTAGACGGCCTCGGGGTCGTGCTCGTCGGGCCATTGAATGATGACGAAGGAGTCACCGAGCGCGGCGTGGGCGTCGGCGGTGAAGGGCACGACCTGGACGGTGACGTCGAACTCGCGGGTGGCTCGGATGATGTGGCTCAGCTGCTCGCGCAGCACGCCCGGGCCGCCGACCTGCTGGCGTATCGCCGCCTCCGACAGCATGGCGGTGAACCGCATCCCCTCGGCCAGCCGCTTCTGACGGCGCATCCGCAGCTCGAGGTAACGGTCGATGTCGGCCACGCGCATGTGCATGGAACCCACGGTGATGATCCGCTCGGCGTAATCGCGAGTCTGCAGCAGACCGGGGATCACATGGCCCTCGTAGCTGCGGATCCAAGCCGCCTCGACCTCCAGCTCGATGAGCATCTCCACGGGTTCGCCGAGGATGTCACCGTAGTCCTGCCACCAACCTGGCTCGGTGGACCGCCGGCGCAGCTCGTCGAGATTGCGGGCGTCCTCCTCGCCGATGCCGAACACCTCGACCAGGCGTTCCAGCGCCGCTGGGGTGATCTTCGCCTTGCCCGTCTCCAGCCGGGAGAGCTGGGGCTGACCGATGCCGAGCTCGGCGGCCAGCGCTGCGCCGGACATGCCGCGCTCAGTGCGGTAGCGACTCAGCCGCGCGCCGAGTCGTCGGCTGCGCACCGTCGGGCGCATGACCGGCCTCTCTGAGGTCTGTGGAAGACGGGCGCTGCCGGCGGGCACACATCGAGCGCTAATCACCCGATTGGTGAGCTTTATGCTACACATAATGCGTGGCACGATAAGCCACCGCAGCGCTCGTCGTTTCTTAGATCAACTCTAGCCTGTGGTACAGCGCCTGCGCCTGCGAGCTCCGGCGCCTCACCACCCCAGACCGAAGGCGGCCTCACCGGTGCTCACGCGAGGTGTCCAGTGACCAACGGCACCCCGCCACAGCGCCCCAGCGAGCGCCGCAAAGTGATCCACGCATCGTGCTCGGTGCACCAGGGCGCGGCGGGCTTCACCAACCTGGTGGTGTCCCAGCGCGACGGTGAGATCGAGTTCAATCCGCACGTCGACGGCAGCTGCAAGATCACCCTCGATGTCGATGAAGCCTGCGTGCTGCGCGACGCGCTGACCGAGTGGCTCGAATGAGGAGTGCGTGCCGGAGACTTCGACAGACCGTATGCGGGAGGGCCAGCGGCACGGTCTAGGAAGCCGAAACCCCGTGCCGCTGGCCACCCGACCGCTGACGCGCCAGCCGAGCGTGCGGTATATCGGCCTTCTGTGACTCATCGTTACAACTGGTCGCCCTACGTAATGGGAGAGTGTTCAGCAGCAGGTCCAAGTTCCGGCGCTGACCGGGAGGGCCATCAGGTCGTGACGGCTAGCCCCACAGTGTGCTCGCCGGTGCGGATCGCTGGGAGGCCGCCCCGCTGGGCGATCCGGGCCACGCCGGCGGCGTCGGACACCTCACGTGGCGCTGTGGCGAGCAGCCGCGCCAACCGACCCTTGTGCGACTTGTTGTGATGGCTGACCGTTCGACGCCGGCCGCGGCCGAACTGGTACCTCACCGCAATGAGTTCGCCGTCGGGCTGATCGCGCACAATTGTCTCTTCAAGGGAATGCCACCGCTGGGCCCCTGGGCCGACGCTCTTAATCTGCATGCGGGTGGCCTGGATCCTGATCGGGTCTGCCGCGTATGCGGCAGCGGGCTTGGTGGCCTTCCAGCGCTCGTGCGCCGTGCCGATATCGCCCACGACGCGGCTTCGTGCGCGGCAGCTCTTCGCTACCACTTCGTCGAGTGGATCCCCGGACTGCTCGCCACCGCTAGCGCTGACCGGCCCATCGTCGTGATCCTCGACGACGTTCACCACAGCGACGATGCAGTGTGGGAGATGCTCCTGCGGCTCGCGCGGGACTGTACAAGCAGCCGCCTATTCGTACTCGCCACGGCCCGGCCGGCAGAGCTGGCCAGGAACCGGACGGCCCTGGTGGTGCTGCATGCCCTGGAGCAGGAAGCGCGGATACACCGGGTTGCGCTCGCGCCGCTTTCCCGGCAGGACATCCGGGAGCTGACGGCAGACACTCTTCGGCAAGACCGTGTGCCGCCAGCGCTGTCGGACTGGTTGACGGCTCGTGCGCAGGGCAACCCCCGGTTCGCCGTGGGCCTGCTGGATGCATTGATCGGGTGCGACGCAGACCTCCAGGCGCCGGCCTTGGGCCGGATTCCGGAGAGACTGGCCCGATGGATACGCACCGAGCTGGCGCAACTCGACCCGTCGGCCCTGACCCTCCTTGAGCTGCTGGCTGTTGCCGGCGGCTCGGTGGATCCAGACGACCTCGCCCGAATGTCCAGGTCGCCGATCGAGAACGTCGCGATGGCTCTGGAGCAGCTCGCACGTGCCGGCACGGTGGTCGAGCAGCACCGTGAAAGGTCCCTTGGCTACACGCTCGCCCATGTGCTCACCCGGGAAGTGCTGTACACCGGCATCGGTGCCGCCAGGCGGCGGGTGATGCACCGGCGGGTGGCCGCGACGCTGCTCGAGTCCGGACGGACGGAGGCTGCGGCGTCGCACTACATTCGCGCAGCGCAGGCAGGAGACGGCGAGGCGATCGTCGCGCTGATCGAGATGGTCCGTAGAGCCCACCAGCGCGGGCTGAGTTCCCTGGAGTGGCAGACCGTCTCGACGTTGCAGGAACTCCTGCCGGCCGGCGATGAGCGCTGGTGCGAGGTATTCAATGCGTTGGGCCCGCGGGCGAATTGGGGCATCGTCGATCGGACCGAGCACTATGTGGCCGATATCGCCGCAGTGCCGCGGATGCGGCCACTGCTCTGCGGGGTGAGCGACCTGCAACGGCAAGCCGACGGCCGGTTGTGGCTCGCGGGTTTGTTCGCCTACGGGGCGGGTGACGTCGACGCGGGCGCACGGGAGTGTCAGCAAGCCGTCGCCCTATGCCAGCACGCCGGCCGCCCGCGCCGCCCTGCTCGTCCTGCGCCGAGCGTGCCGGCTGTGGCAGGAGGTGCAGGCGCCGTACGAGGTCGCCAGGGTGCGGACGCTGGTGGGGCTGGCCTGCCGCGCGCAGGGCGACGAGGACTCCACCGCGCTGGAGCTGGCGGCGGCTCGGGTGGTCTTCGCGCAGCTGGGGGCCGCTCCTGACCTGGCCCGGGCTCGACTCGCTGACCCGTGGCCCCGCGACCGCGGGTTCTGCCGAGTTGACCTCCCGCGAGGACTGTGTCGACGACCCACCCCTCGAAGCGCCCCAGGCCCTCGCCCGCGCGCTGCGCGCCGCGCTCGACACTACGGAGGAGCAATGACCGCACACCTGATCACCACCCGGGACGGCGCGACGACCACGCTGACCGATGAGATCGTCGAGGGGTTCCGACGGCGGCTGCGCGGTGCGCTGCGCACCGCCCGGGACACGGGATTCGCGGACGCGACGCGGCTCTGGAACGGCATGATCACTACGAAGCCGGCGCTCGTCGTCACTGCGACGGGCATCGCCGACGTCGTCGAGGCTGTGGGATTCGCCCGCAAGCACGAGCTCGCGCTGTCGGTGCGGGGTGGCGGCCATAACATCGCCGGCACCGCGCTGGCCGACGGTGGCCTGACCATCGACATGTCCGGACTGCGCGGAATCGAGGTGGACCCTGGCGCGCGGACCGCCACCGTGCAGGCCGGGTGCCTGCTCGGCGAGGTGGACCGGGCGACCCAGGAGTACGGCCTGGCCACCCCGCTGGGTTTCATCTCCGAGGTCGGCGTGGCAGGCCTGACCCTCGGCGGCGGACTGGGGTACCTGACCCGCCGGTTCGGCTGGACGGTGGACAACCTGCTCGAAGTCGAGGTCGTCACGGCCGACGGCCGGGTCCGCCGAGCCAGTCGCGACGAGCATCCGAACCTGTTCTGGGCGATCCGCGGCGCCGACGTCGAAGAGGATGCGGCTGTACGCCTCGTCGGAGATCACCCAAATGGGACGGCCGTAACGCCTGCCCGCCTGGCCAGCCCGTCGGCCAGATGTTGCAGGGTGGCCGCGGAGTAGATCCGCCCCGTGGGGTTATGCGGGGTGTTGACGATGATGGCTCGGGTCCGCGGGGGTCACCGGCGCGCGGCAACCGAGGTGGCTGCGCGCAACGCCTCCAGGTTGGTCATCCCGATCTTGGTGAGCGTGACGATCCCGTAGGGCAGCACCTCGTATGGCTTGAATGGGGCCACTCCGGCATCGGTGCCGGGCACGATGCGGGCACCACCGCGATGCAGCCGGGCCCAGTTCCCGCACGGTAGGTCCCCCGCCCTGCGGGGCCCGTCCGATGAACACGGTCAGCCCCGCGCTCAACGCCCGGGTTGCCAGCTCGGCTTCTCTACTGATCTCCCTGTCGTACATGGGCGCATGTACCACGGCAGATGGGTTAGTGTATGGTTGTGCCATGGGCAAGACCACTCAAGTTGCCTTCCAGATCGATGACGACTCGCTCACCGAGATCGATGCGCTGGTTACCGGCCAGTACCGTTCCCGGGCGGAGGTGATTCGGGTCGCGGTCCACGACTGGCTCGCCCGGAGGCATGCCGAGCAGGTGGATGTGGTGTTGGCGCGAGGCTACGGGGTCACTCCGACCGGCCCTGACGAAGACGTGTGGGCCGAGCTCAGTGTGCAGGGACTGGAAGCGGGCGAACTTGACTGGTAGGCAGCCTCGACGCGGCGAGGTGTGGCTGGCCGAGATGGACAAGCTGCGCCCGGCGGTGGTCATGCATCGCGACTTCGCCGGGCGAGCCCTCAACGCGGTGCTGGTCGCTCCTCTGACGACCACGCTGCGAGACATCCCGACGGCGGTGCGGCTCGGCCCGGAGGACGGCCTCGACCGCGAGTGCATGGCTGCTCTCGACAACCTGACCCTGCTGCGCAAGGACAGATTCGTCCGAGCCGTCGCTCGGCTCAGCGCGGAGCGGATGGCTGAGCTGTGCGCCGCGTTGGCGACTGCCACGGCGTGCGATGTGGCGGCTACCCGACCTCGGGTCGTACAGGGCGTCGACCCTCCGTCGTGATCGCCCGTGGCGATCATCGGTACTGAAAACGGCGAGCGGTGGGGTGCACCAGACAACCGGACAACCCGAGATCTGCGGATTCACCAAGTCCCGTCCGTTAGCGAGAGCTGCAGCGCCAGCCGCCGTCGCTGTTCTCACGGACACGGCGGCAGTCGTACGGTTGGTGACCGGCACCCCCGCCTTATGAAGGTGGGCGTCAGCTACCTGCTGAGCGTACGGCGCGTCGGGTGTCGAGTACTGCGAGGTCCGCGGCGGCACGGCCGGCGTGCCACCCGGCGGCGTTGCCGACGCTGTACGAGCGCGACACCGACTGCGGGAACATCGACTCGAACAGTTCGTCCACGACCTGCTCCCGGGCGGCCAGTACCGGCAGCAGCCGCGCCGGATCCGCCACCGCGGCGGCGCCCACGTCCCGCGCAGTGGTCAGCCGTTCGCCGATCCGGGTCGCGTAGGCGATCAGGAACGACTGGCGGTACGAGCGGGTCCGAGACCGCCCGGTGCGGGTGGTCTGGCTACCCGCCGACACCATCGCCCTGGTCGCCTGGACCAGCAACGACGTGCTGAGCAGCTCGACGATCTCCAGGTCGACCTCGTCGCCGAGCACGGTGGTGAACCCCAGCCCTTCCGACAGTACGGTCCGGCACCGGTTCGCCTCGGCCACCGCACTCACCAGCAGCGCCTTGGCTGCCACGTAGGGGTTGTCCAGCCACAGCCTTCGGGCGGCCGCGGGATGCGGATCCGACCCCGGGCTGCCGGCGTTGTCTATCACGATCCGTTCCAGGGAGTACCGGCTCATCAGTTCCTGCGCCTTGGCTGACAGCGCCTCGGCCTCCTCGGGGAACGTCGTCGACTCAGCCTTGGCCAGCAGCGCCCGAACCCGCGCCAGCATCTTCTGGTCGACTCCGCGCCGCG
This sequence comes from Pseudonocardiales bacterium, assembly GCA_003244245.1. GTDB lineage: Bacteria > Actinomycetota > Actinomycetes > Mycobacteriales > Pseudonocardiaceae. The sequence goes on along the minus strand of QHBY01000239.1, from coordinate 7,771 downwards.
GCGTCGCTGTGGCCACGACAGACCCCGGTGGCGGCATGGTCCTGGGCAGTACCGGCAGCGCCAGCAACGTCGCCAGTACCTCTATCACCGTCGTGAGCGCGTCGGCCAGGCCGCGGCCGTGCCGCCGGCTCCACTGCAGGAGATGACCTCCGGTCTGGGCGGGTTCCCACCACACCTGCGCCCCGATCTGCCGAAGGTCCTCGCGCCACCGCTGCGGCACGGTGGCCTTGGCGTAGCGCCCGGACTCGTCGGCGATCGCATCGACCAGGTAGCTGCCACCTGCGGCATCCAGCCGCCGTCGGGCCACCTGATGAAGGTCCTCCGGTGTCCAGCCGCGTTCCCACGCCGCCGTGATCAAGGGGACCACCGCGCCCCGGACCGCAGCTGCGACCAGTTCCGGCTGGTCAGCGCACCGATCAGCCACCATCGCACCGATGCGTGCCCCGGCCTGCGTGTCGCCCGCCCACTGCTCGCGCGCGGCACTGAGCAATACGGTGGAGATCGTCTCCGCCGACGGCCTCGCCCGCGCCGTCCCCGCACCAGCGGCCCCCGCTCCAGGAGTCTCTCCGCGGGGAAACGCCGCTCCGGGAAACCCTGCATCGGCCGACCACGGCCCGGCGCTGCCAGTTCCTGCGGGGGCGCGGCGACGCGCCCGGCGACGCGCCGCCGCAGCAGCCAGTCGTTCCCGATTCCGCTGTGCCACCGCACCCCTCCTGTCTCCAGGTCCAACCGTCGGCCAGCAGTATGGAGCGCTACCCCGACAATTCCGCCCAACACGGCCCCGGCCGCCGCGGATCGTCCCGTAGACCAGTGTGTCGCGCTGCTCCCTTTCCCGGCGTGTCGCGTGATGGCATGCTCGCAGTCCCTCGGCCCCACCAGACCTGGCAGAGTTACCCCGCCACCGCGCCATTAAGATGCCAACTATTATGGTAAGATCGTACCGTGAGAACCACCATTGATGGCGCGGGTCGAGTCGTGATCCCCAAGGCTGCGCGGGACGAGCTCGATCTGATGCCAGGGACCGAACTCGAGCTCCGCGTCGTGGATCACCGGATCGAGATCGAGGTTCCGGTCACGTCGATGCGCCTCGTCGAGCACGATCACGGGGTGGCCGCGGTGGCCGACCGGGAGATGCCGGTGCTGACCGCGGAGATGGTCCGCGACACCCTGGAACACGTCCGCCGTTGATCGCTCTGGACAGCTCGGTGGTCGTGGCGTGCTTCGGCGCATGGCATGAGAACCACGCCGCCGCGCTCAACGTGCTCGAACAGGGTCCGCTGCTGCCTCTGCACGCGACACTGGAGGCATACTCCGTGCTGACCAGGCTTCCTGATCCGTTCCGGGCCGCGCCAGCAACGGTCGCGGAGTTCCTCCGGCGAACATTCCCCGGGCCGCGACTCGCGCTGGACCACAAGGAGCACGAGGCACTGCCGACTCGCCTGGCCACGCTGGGGGTCGCCGGCGGGGCGGTGTACGACGCGCTGATCGCGTTCACCGCACGCGCCGCCGGCGCCGAATTGGTCACGTTGGACCGTCGTGCGCTGGGGACATACCAGCGGTGCGGTGCACCGACCCGGCTGCTCTTCACGGACGACCCGCCGGCTCGCAGCCGATCATAATCAGCGTTTCGAGAGACTGCGGCCGGGCTACTCCGACGTCGACTTCAAACGGGCATCTCCCGGCGGCGTGACGAGTGGAGGGGGCGGCGTGGGCGTGCGGAGCTGGATCGAGGGATGGCCGGTCTACCGGCAGTTCACCGGAGCCGATCCGCTGGGTCGTGGGGCGGCGGTCAAGTCCGACGGCAGCAGGACCCTGCGGGCCCGGACCGAGACGGCCGACCGGGTGGTGAAGTCGATCTGCCCGTACTGCGCGGTGGGCTGCGGGCAGCGGGTCTACGTCGCCGACGAGCAAGTCACCCAGATCGAAGGGGACTCGGACAGCCCGGTGTCGCGCGGTCGACTGTGTCCGAAAGGCTCGGCCAGCCGCCAGTTGGTGACGTCACCCACCCGGCAGACCACGGTGCGCTACCGCCGCCCGCACGGCACCGAGTGGGAGGATCTGAGCCTCGACACCGCGATGGACATGATCGCCGACCGGGTGATCGAGACGCGGCGGCGGACCTGGCAGGACACCGACGCCAACGGCGTTGTGCTGCGCCGCACCCTGGGCTTCGCCAGCCTCGGTGGGGCGACGCTGGACAACGAAGAGAACTACCTGATGAAAAAACTGTACACCGCGCTGGGTGCGGTGGAGATCGAGAACCAGGCCCGTATTTGACACTCCTCCACCGTCCCCGGTCTGGGGACCAGCTTCGGGCGCGGCGGCGCCACCTCGTTCCAGCAGGACCTGGCCAATGCCGACTGCATCGTCATCCAGGGCTCGAACATGGCTGAGTGCCACCCGGTCGGGTTCCAGTGGGTGATGGAGGCCAAGGCCCGCGGTGCGACGATCATCCACGTCGACCCGCGGTTCACCAGGACCAGCGCGCTGGCCGACATCCACGTGCCGCTGCGCGCCGGCAGCGACATCGCGTTGCTCGGCGGGCTGATCCACTACGTGCTGGAGCACGACGCGTGGTCCGGGACTACGTCGTCGCCTACACCAACGCGCCGATGATCCTGCGGGAGGATTTCCGCGACACCGAGGATCTGGACGGGCTGTTCTCCGGCTTCGACGCCGAATCGCGGCAGTACGACCCGTCGACGTGGCAGTACGAGGGCGCCGACGTCGCGGCGGCCGCCGGGCAACGCGATCAGTGGTCGACCATGCAGCACGACAGCGGCGGACGGTCCGAACACGCGAAGCGAGCGGCAGATGTCTCCAGGGTCGAGCAAGCCGGCAGCGGCGGGATCCCCTTCCATGGCACACCCGAGCGCGACGACACGTTGCAGCATCCGCGTTGCGTATTCCAGGTGCTCAAGCGGCACTTCGCCCGGTATACTCCGCAGCTGGTCGCGGACATCTGCGGCATCACCGAGCGGGATTTCCTCCGGGTGGCCCAGGCGCTGACCCGCAACTCCGGCCGGGAACGCACCAGCGCGTTCGTCTACGCCGTGGGCTGGACGCATCACACCGTCGGCGTGCAGTACATCCGCACCGCCGCGATCCTGCAGCAGCTGCTGGGCAACATCGGCCGGCCCGGCGGCGGGATCATGGCGCTGCGCGGGCACGCCTCGATCCAGGGCTCCACCGACATCCCCACCCTGTTCGACATCCTGCCCGGCTACCTCCCGATGCCCCACGCCCATGATCACCTCGACCTGGCGCAGTACATCTCGGCGGACGCGGGCACCAAGGGCTACTGGGGCAATATGGACGCCTACGCCGTCAGCCTGCTCAAGGCCTGGTGGGGCGACGCGGCCATGGCGGACAACGACTACTGCTTCGACTACCTTCCCCGGTTGACCAGCGAGCACTCGAACTACGACACAGTCATCAAGCAACTTGCCGGCACCAGCAAGGGCTACTTCGTAGTGGGGGAGAACCCGGCAGTAGGTACCGCCAACTCGAAGATGAACCGGATGGGTCTGGCCAACCTGGAATGGCTGGTGGTCCGTGACTTCAACATGATCGAGAGCGCGACCTTCTGGAAGGACGGCCCGGAGATCGAGTCCGGCGAGCTGCGCACCGAGGACATCGGCACCGAGATCTTCTTCCTGCCGGCGGCGGCGCACACCGAGAAGGACGGCAGCTTCACCAACACCCAGCGGATGCTGCAGTGGCACCACAAGGCCGTCGAACCGCGCGGTGAGCAGCGCAGCGAGCTGTGGTTCTACCACCGCCTCGGGCAGATCATCCGGACGAAGCTGGCCGGGTCCACCGAAGAACGCGATCGACCCATCCTGGATCTGACCTGGGACTACCCCACCGTCGGGGAACACTCCGAACCGGACGCCGAAGCGGTCCTCGCCGAGATCAACGGGACCGGCGCCGACGGCACACCCCTGTCGGCTTACACCGAGCTCAAGGCCGACGGGTCGACGCGCTGCGGGTGCTGGATCTACTGCGGCTGCTACACCGACGGCGTCAACCAGCCGGCGCGACGCAAGCCCGGTGCCGAGCAGTCCTGGGTGGCGCCGGAGTGGGGCTGGGCGTGGCCGGCCAACCGCCGCATCCTCTACAACCGGGCCTCGGCCGATCCCGACGGCAAGCCGTGGAGCCAGCGCAAGGCCTACATCTGGTGGGACGCCGACGCCGGGCGCTGGACCGGGCACGACGTTCCCGACTTCAAGGTCACCAAGCCCCCGGACTACCGGCCGCCCGAGGGTGCCGAGCGCGAGGACGCCATCGCCGGCAACGAGCCGTTCATCATGCAGGGCGACGGCCGGTCCTGGCTGTACGTGCCAGCCGGCCTGGCCGACGGGCCGTTGCCGGCGCATTACGAGCCGAGCGAGTCGCCGGTGGACAACCTGCTCTACGGCCAGCAGTCCAACCCGGCCCGGCGGGTGTTCCCGCACCGGCTCAACCGGTCGAGCCCCAGCGGCACCGAGCCGGGTGCCGAGGTGTTCCCCTACGTGTTCACCACTTACCGGCTCACCGAGCATCACACCGCCGGCGGGATGAGCCGCTGGCTGCCCTATCTCTCAGAGCTGCAGCCGGAGTTCTTCTGCGAGGTCTCCCCGGCGCTGGCCGCCGAGCGCGGTTTGCAGCACCTCGGCTGGGCCATGATCGTCAATCCACGCGCGGTGATCGAGGCCCGGGTACTGGTGACCGAGCGGATGCGCCCGCTCCGGGTCGGCAGGCGCACCGTGCACCAGATCGGCCTGCCCTACCACTGGGGCGGCAACGGGCTGAGCACCGGTGACTCGGCCAACGAGTTGGTGTCGATCACCCTGGACCCCAACGTGCACATCCAACCCACCAAGGCCGCCAACTGCGATATCCGCCCGGGCCGGCGGCCGCGGGGACCGGCGCGGTTGGAGCTGGTCGAGCAGTACCAGCGCCGGGCCGGCGTCACCGATCACACCGGCAACAGTGCCGTCACCACTAGGGCCGACACGACCAGGAAGGGCAAGCCATGAGCACCGCGCCGGAGCGGGCCGGCTTCACCCTCGACGAGAGGCTGTCCGCGCCATTGGACGACGTGGCGGCCGAGGCCGGCCACGACGGGCACCCGCCGCGGATGGGGTTCTTCACCGACACCTCGGTGTGCATCGGCTGCAAGGCCTGCGAGGTGGCGTGCAAGGAGTGGAACCTCGTTCCCCCCGCAAAAGGCCCGGATACGGCGGGCGCGCTGACCGGCATGTCGTATGACAACACCGGGGGCCTGGGCGCCTCGACCTGGCGGCACGTGGCCTTCGTCGAGCAGACCACCACCGTTGATTTGGGGGTGCCGTCGGTGCCGCAGGGCGCGGTAGCGGCCGACCGTGAGGTGCGCTGGTTGATGTCGTCTGACGTGTGCAAGCACTGCACGCACGCCGCCTGCCTCGACGTTTGCCCGACCGGTTCGCTGTTCCGCACCGAGTTCGGCACCGTCGTGGTGCAAGATGACATCTGCAACGGCTGTGGTTACTGCGTGCCCGCCTGCCCGTACGGGGTGATCGACATCCGGCCGGAGGACGGCCGGGCCTTCAAGTGCACCTTGTGCTATGACCGGCTCGGCGCCGGGCTGGAACCGGCCTGCGCCAAGGCCTGCCCCACCGACTCCATCCAGTTCGGCCCGGTCGACGAGCTGCGTAACCGGGCCCAACAACGGCTCAGCCAGCTGCAGGCAGAGGGCGTCGAGAAGGCTCAGCTCTACGGCGCGGACCCGACCGACGGGGTCGGGGGAAATGGAGCATTCTTCCTGCTGCTCGATGAACCGGAGGTCTACGGGCTGCCGCCGGACCCGATAGTCACCACCCGGGACCTGCCCGCGATGTGGCGCCGGGCCGCGATGGCCGCCGCCGGGGTGGTCGTGGCCGTCGCCGGCTGTTTCCTGGGAGGGCGGCGATGAGCCGCCGCGAGCAGCTCGTGGTTCCCCGAGCAGAGGTGACGCCAGCCCCGGACTTCGAGTCCTACTACGGCCGGCCGATCCTCAAGCAGCCGACCTGGAAGAGCCCCGATGTGCCGATCTACCTGTTCAGCGGCGGTCTGGCGGGAGCGTCCGCGGTGCTGGCCGAGTTCGCCACCGCCACCGGCCGGACCAGCCTGGCCCGCACCGCCCGGATCGGGGCGGCCGCCGGGGCGCTGGTCGGGGTGGGATGCCTGGTCCACGACCTGGGTCGCCCGGCGCGTTTCCTGCGCATGCTGCGGGTGATCAAACCCACCTCGCCGCTGTCGGTGGGCACCTGGATCCTGTCCCCGTTCTCCGCGTTGAGCACCGCTGCCGCGGTCTCGCAGCTCACCGGGATCGCGCCGGCGCTCGGCCGGGCCGCCAGTCTCGGGGCCGCGGTGCTGGGCCCGGCGATGACCAGCTACACCGGCGTGCTGCTGGCCGATACCGCCGTGCCGGTCTGGCACGACGCCCACCGTGAGCTGCCGGTGGTGTTCGCCGCCAGCGCGTGCAGCGCCGCCGGTGGACTCGGACTGGTCGGCGCCGCGGTGCGGGACAACGCGCCGGCGGCGCGGCTGGGAGCACTCGGCGCCACCGTCGAACTGGCGGTCGGTGCGGTGATGGAGCGGCGGCTGGGCATGATCGGCGAGCGGTACCGCGCCGGTCGGGCCCGGGGGTGGATGCGGGCGGCGCGGGTGCTGTCCGTCGCCGGGATCGCCGGCGCCCTGGCCGGTCGGCGCAACCGGGCGGTGTCCGCGGTGTCCGGGCTGGCGCTGCTGGCCGGGTCGCTGGCCACCCGGTTCGGGGTGTTCGAGGCGGGCAAGGCGTCCGCCGCTGACCCCCGCGACGTCGTCGTCCCGCAGCGCGCCCGCCTCGCCGCGCGCCAATCACAGTCAGTCACGGCCTGAGATGGGCCGGGTCACGGTGCGGCGGCCGGTGCTGACACTGTCGGCGCAGGGCGAGCGTCGCCGGGTCGACGCGCTGGCCGGTGAGGAGCCGCTGGAGCTGCGGGTCGGCGGGCGGCCCTTGGCGGTCACCATGCGCACCCCCGGTCACGACGTCGAACTAGCCCACGGCTTCCTGCTCACCGAAGCCGTCATCGCCTCCCGCTCCGACGTGCAGAGCGCGCGCTTCTGCCCGCACTCCGCGCGTCCCGGGCTCCCGGACTCCAACGTGTTGGACGTGGAGTTGGCGCGGGGGGTGCCGGGGCCGGCGGCTAGCGCGGAGCGCAACTTCTATACGACGTCGTCGTGTGGAGTGTGCGGCAAGACCTCGCTGGACGCGGTCCGGCTGCGGACCCGCTTTCCCCCGGCGGCCGACCCGGTTACCGTCACTGCCGCCACGCTGGCCAGCTTGCCCGACGCACTGCGCGCCGCCCAGCGAGTGTTCCAGCTCACTGGCGGGTTGCACGGCGCCGGGCTGTTCACCGCCCGCGGCGACCTGCTGGTGGCCCGCGAGGACGTCGGCCGGCACAACGCGGTGGACAAGGTCCTCGGCTGGGCTCTGCTGGCACAACGCATCCCCGCGATCGGTTGCATCCTCATGGTGTCCGGGCGGGCGTCGTTCGAGCTGGTGCAGAAGGCGGTGATGGCCGGCATCCCGATGCTGGCGGCGGTGTCCGCGCCGTCCTCGCTGGCCGTCGAGCTGGCCGTGGACGCCGGTCTCACGCTGATCGGCTTCCTGCGCGGGCACACCATGAACGTCTACGCTGGCCAGCACCGCATCGCCCGGACTCCCTCGGGGCACCAGTCACTCTGCGAGCCCGCCTGATCGGCCTAGTGCTGCACCGCGTTAATC
>QHBY01000238.1 GCA_003244245.1 Pseudonocardiales bacterium | reverse complement strand
CTACCCCCGGCTGAATAGCTACGGTTCTCGGGCTTGACCTGGCGCAGGGCCCGATTCAGACAAAACAGCCTACTACTTTGGACGTGATCGGCTTGCGGTGGCGTAAGACCTTTCTGGTGGAGATCAAAGAGAATCTTGCTCAACTCGGTTTGCGGAATTGTGCGGTCTGTAAATCCGAACACCTCACGGTACATCGCTTTCCATTCTTGGCGCTAATGGGTGACCTTCCTCCCAATATCAGTAATCTTGATGACGCCGAGGTGATCATCGAGTACCTTGTTCGAGTTGAGTGCGGCATTTGTGGTTACGTGATGTTGTTCAGTGCCGAGCGTTTCCGGACCGAAGATGATGAAATCCTGGTGCGGGGAATGACCGAACAGGAGGAGGACGAGTTGGAGCGTCGGCATCCGCTTTAGTACCTCAGCCGTTAGATCGTGAACACCTCCGGCGCGAGCTGACGACAGCGGCGACGACAACCGGCACCAGCAGCACACTGCGGAGCTGGGTCGCGGCGCATATCGAAGGCTGGAGAGAAGGTGGCGTGCTCCTGGCGGTCAAGTGGGCTTTCCACCTTGGCCATCATGCACTCCACCGGACTGTCACCGCGTGACCGCAGTTGTGACCGCAACGACCAGCACCAGACTGGTCTCAGACGCCACCCGGCGAACGTCGCATACCCACGTCGCACGGCTCGATCAGGGACCCGCATGCTTCTGTTAATCGCAGGGTCACCGCCTTCTCCCACCGAGGACGGAAACCTTGGTCTCTGGCGAGTGCGTGCCCCCCGCGTACCCCTTCTCAAGGTCACCAGGAGTCAACAGCGGTCACTCATGTCGCCTGTCGCTGGGTACCCGCAGGTCAGAAGTTGGCTGTTCAAAGCCATGATCGCTGCCCGACCTTCCAAGCTGGCCATGCGGATTCGCTTCCCGTCTTCCGATTATTCGGTCAGCTTCTCGGCGTGACCGGCTGTGTGTTCAACTGCCTTACTTGGTTTGGCTGCTGTGCACTGCGGAGCTGTCGATTTTCCACAGACCGTCCTCGGTGACCAGCCCGTAGCTGGTCTGCTCCTCGACGACCTTGCCGTCTTTGAAGAAGTAGTCAATTGTCGCGTCCACCGCGTCGCCTTGTTTCGCGGAGACGTCGACGACCGTGACGCGCTGCACGGGGCTCCAGAAATTCTGATACCCGGTGAAGCCCCCGGCGTGGTTCTGCTGGTAGTTCGTCGTGAGTCGGTTCCAGGCCGCCGGCAGATTTCCAGGCACCAGCGCGTAGTAGTCCGTAATCGCCCCCTGCAGCTGCCCCGGCGTGTTCTGGGGGCCACCCGGGACCGCCGGAGCGGTGGTGGGGGGTTCTTGCGTCGTGCTGCTCGGTCCTGGTTGGGCTGGAAGGCTTTGCGAAGGGGCGCCTGAGGGGCTCGCGGGGGCTTCCCGCGTCGTGCTGCCCGGTCCTGGTTGGGCTGGAAGGGTCTGCAGGCTCTGCGCAGGACCGCCCGACGTGCCCGTGGTGGCAATGGCGTTACCACCGGTAACGTTGCCATGACTGATCAGCACGGTCACCAGGACACCGGCAGCCAGCAGCATAACCGTCAGGACGCCAGCGAGGAGTTTCCGGCGCCCTGACCATCCGTTGTGATTGCCCTCGCCCGGCGCCCGACCGGCTGCGGTGTACAGCCCAGTTCCCCTTACCGGGCTGGTCATCTCCTCCAGTGGGGCCGCCTGGAACAGTGTCTGCTGCGTCCTCGGGACCGGTTCGAAGGGTCGGGGTGGTGGCGGTGCGAGGGCGGATGGACCGCCTGCGGGTCCGGCCGGGTTGGCGGCAAGCGTGGTCAGCGCATCGTGGGCCTGGCCCATGGTGGGGCGTTGGTCGGGGTTGGACTGCAGCAGGCGCAGCAGCACTGGGGTGAGCGGATCGGATTGTCTGGGCGGGGTGATCTCGCCCGAGGCCACCTGGTGAAGCAGGGCGATGGCGTTGGTGTTGAGTCCGAACGGTGGCGTGCCCTCCAACGCGGTGTAGAGCGTGGCGCCCAGGGAGAACACGTCCGAGGAGAAGCCGGCGCTGTTGCCTCGGGCGACTTCCGGGGCCAGGTAGGCGGGAGTCCCGGCCAGCATCCCCGTGGCGGTCACGGTGACATCACCAACGGCGTGGGAGATACCGAAGTCGGTGATCTTGACTGTGCCGTCGTCGGCGAGCAGTACGTTGCCCGGCTTGATGTCGCGGTGCACGATGCCCGCCTTGTGCGCGGCGGCCAGCGCGGAGGCGATCTGGCTGCCGATGCTGGCAACTTTCTCGGGTGGGAGCACCCCCTGGGTGGACAGCACCGTCGCCAGGCTCTTCGACGCCAGGTACTCCATAATCAGGCACGGTTGGTCCTGGTGCTCGACCACGTCGTAGACCGCGATCGCGTGCGGATGGTGCAACCGGGCGGTGATCCGCCCCTCCCGCATCGCCCGGCGGTTGGCCTCGTCAGCCTCACTCTCGCTCAGCCTCGGGGGCAGCAATAGCTGTTTGATCGCGACGGTGCGGTGCAGGCGCTCGTCGTGTGCCTGCCACACCACTCCCATCGCCCCACTGCCCAGGCGCGACACCAGGCGGTAGCGCCTAGCGATCAGCTCACCCTCGTCGCTCACTGCCACTCCCAGGAGACCGATGCATGCATACCTTGCGTAGTGCGGCGACCATCTCAGACTAACGTCCTCCACGGCGCGACGCGGTAGCCTCACAGCACCCTATGACGCCAAGGAAGCCCGGGCAGCGTGCCGAAGTTCACTCCAACACCGTCACTGCCCGTGCAGGTCGCCCGTGTCAACGGCCAAGTTGTGGTCCCCGCTGGTGGCCAACTAAAAGTCCCCACCCTTCGGGGATTTTCGATCACATGTGGAGCCTCCGATGTTCGGCGACTCGGCAGGTCTGGCTGCAGTAGCGGCGGGGTTGGCCGGGTTTGTTGAGTGGGAGGTGGAATGTGTAGGGGCACAGCCAGCGGCCGCAGCGGCGGATGAGGCAGGCGGGGTGGTCGGGGCATGGCCCCGGGGTCTGGGGTGGGGTGTAACGACGCTTCTATGTGTGTCAAGGGGCTTCTGGGGCGTTCCCCCCTTCTGCGTCGAGTTTGTCGAAGTAAGCCGCCAGTCCGAAGTGGAGGGCTCCCGCGCCGAGTTGGTCACTGAGCAGGCGATAGCTCGGCCGCGATTCGAACAACCGGGGCGGATCAAGATGCCGGATGGCGGAGGTGTACCTGTCGAACCACTGGCCCGGAGCGCAGAGCGGGCGGGTAGGCAGCGTCTCGGCCTCACTCCCATCGATGGCGACCGCGTGCGGCTGCTCATCCAGAGTCAGCTGCAGCGACCGCAGCTCGGCAGGCTCGTCCGGAATCCAGCCAGCGCCGGCGGCCTGTTCCCACCGCTGCACCCGGCTAACACCGTTCCAGTGACCGCCACTGCCAGCACCACGACCGACAAGACCGCTGCATTCGTGCGTCGCGTGTTCACCATCGTCTCCGCTGTGTCACAACCTGGACGCACCGAGAGCCCCGCACACCAAACTGAGTTCGACCATCAGACCGCTTCCGGGAACGCCTCCTGTTGCGCGGACCCGTCGCGGTGCGATGGTACGCCGGGCCCGGTCGGCCCGGTAGTCGTCGCCTGACTACCTGGCGTGACTGCGGAGTTGGTGAGTCCTGGCTGTTGGGCTGCTGCCCTCGATCCGCGAGGCCCCGCAGCCGGATAAGAGGGTAGGTATGCCGGTCGGCAGCGCCCCCCCCCCGTGCAGGTATGGGCTTTGGACCCGTCGAGGTGACGGCGTCGGAGATGACCGGGACCAGCCGCTCAGCTTCAGCGGGGATCATGGTGGCCTCTTCTTCTTGATGATCTCTTCTGGCCAGGCTCGCCGTTAGCTCGCTGCGGGCACAGACGGGCGGGCGGGTGGCGCGGAGTTCAATGGCCCCCTCTCGCCATTGGGTCGGGCACGGGCGGCGGCGGCCAGAACCCGGGGGGCGAACAGCGACGTCGGACGGGCGAGCAAGCCAAGGACCTGCGTGTAGGCGTCGGCAATAGCGGGATCCTGGGTGGTGGCGACCACGACCCGGTCGAGGTAGCGGTGCTGCAGCCGCGTCACCGCGGTCACGCGCCCGCCGGTCGTGGTGGGGTAGCGCAGGTCCTCCCCGGTCGAGAGCATCCACGGGCCGGCGTTGCGGCGCGCCAGACGCCGTTGAAAGCGTCGGGCCAGCCCGTCGAGGTCGTCCGCGCGGCGACGGCGCCGTTGCTCACGCAGGCAGGTGTCCAAGGTGTCGGCGGCGAGAGCAGCGGTGCTCATACCCTGGCCGTAGACCGGATTGAACGCACAGACCGCGTCGCCGAGGACGACGAACCGCTCCGGCCAGCAGCGCATGCGCTCGTAATGCCACAACCGGTTGGCCGTGCCGCGGTGGCCGCGGATCGGGCTCATCGGTTCGGCGGTCGCAACCGCATCGGCGATGACCGGGTGTCGCAGGCTGCGGGTAAAAGCCGCGAAACCGTCCTCATCAGTCGGCGGGTGCTGACCGGCGGCCCCGATCAGCGACACCATCCACTGGCCGTCCTCGATCGGGAACAGGTAGCCGATGCGCGGTATCGACGGCGGCTGGGAGGCCAGCATCACCAGCTGCCAGTCCGCGCTGAACCCCTCCGGGATGCGGTAGATCCGAGAAGCGTAGGCAACGTTCGGGTCGACGTGGGTCTTCCTAGGCGTGCCGTAGCCGCCCTCTGATAACCAGACCGGGGCGCGGGAGCCGCGGCCGCTGGCGTCGACCACGAGCTCGGCATCGAGCTGCCGATGGCCGCTGCCTGCGTCATCGAGCGAGCGCACCGTCGTGCCTATGACCTGCCGACCGTCGCGCGAGGTCAGCAGCGACGTCACGTCGTGGCGGTCGAGGATCGTCACACCTGGCACTTCCCGCAGCCGCCGACGCAGGGCCCACTCGAACAGCGGTCGGCTAGCCGACAGCAGCGACCACCCGGTAGCCCGCCGGTCCAACCAGCCGGCCGGGGTCAGAATGAGCGTGTCGGTGGGCAGGCGCACCGACACCGCCCCGGCGGTCTTCAGCTCTTGACCATAGCCGGGGAACAGCCGCTCCACGATCCCCCGGCCTCGGGGCAGCAGCACATGCAGCTGGTGCCCTTGGGGGACGCCCTTGCGGGTTTGCGCACTATCAGGCAGCGCGTCGCGCTCAACAAGCGTCACCTGCTCGAAGTGGTTAGCCAGCACCCGCGCAGCCAGCAGGCCAGCCATGCTGCCTCCGACGACGACGGCGTGACCGGTGTAGGCGCCCGACACACGATCGGCCCCCAACGACGCGATGGCATCAGGCGTACGGCTCATGAGAATCCCTCCATGGAACGATAGTCCCGCCGCTACGGCACCCGATACGTTGGCCGGCGACGATGATCTCTGTCGGCTTGATACGCCACAATTTGGCGACAAACCGGTTGAAACCTCTTCGCCGAGGACCCCCGGGCACCGTCTGCTGCTGCGGTCCAGCCTGCAACAGGATCACATCCTCTTGTACTTCCGTGTTGGTCTGTTAGAAGAGAGCCGGAGGGCCGCTGCTGATACCACACGTCGTGTGTTTCCCACCCCCGCGACGGGATCAGCAGCAACGAATGATCATCGTCAGCGAGCCGTCAGCGGAAGCGGCACAACGAGTCCGCACGAGTCGATCCTCACCAGCACGTAGCCGCAGCTCAGCGGCACGCAACGACACTCCTAGGCGAGCGAACGCACGGCCGATCAACGTTCACACCGAAGAGCTCAACCGATCTAAGATCAACAATCTCGTACCTCCGGCGGGCCTCCGCTCCAGGATGGTCCCAGGACGGGTCCGGATAGTGGTGGGTCACCAGGGAGCGGGTATCCCGTCGCGTCGGCACCGGAGGCGTAGCAGACCGGGGTCAGTGGGCGGGGTCGTTCATCGCATGCGGTGCTCCACCTGGCCCACTGACCCCGGCCCGCTTCGAGACAAGCTCGCCGACGCGACGGGATACCCGCTCCCCACCCCCGTCCTGCGGCAGGCCAACACTCCGCGCGTGCCATTAACATCGGTCAACCACGGTCAACAGCGGGGCACTGTGACCCGGCTTGACCACCGATCGAGGCCTCTGACGGCACAGTGGTCACAGCCTTCCAAACTGGGGCTCACGCGTGATCATCGTCAGTGAGCTGAAAGCTCGCGCTTAAATACAAATAGCACGGTCGCGACAGCGTTAGGGTCAGGGGAAGACAGTAAGGGTATAGTTCCACAGACCTCCCAGCCGTCGAGCCCACGATTATTCAGCTCGGAAACAATATGCGGCATATCCGTGCCTATATTGTCGCTGGCCTGGTCCACAGGTGTTGCGTACCACGTATATTCCCACGAAACCATCTTTTATCTCCTATCTATTCTTGGTGCGGCGTGGTAAGAAAAATAGCACTCCAGTATGGTCCCGGCCGGCTCACCGTCCCGGTGCGCCAAGTTCGTCGCCTTGGCCTGTTGTGATGACCCTGCTGGTCATCCTGGCCAACGCACTGCTGAAGTGACGTTCCCGGGCGTGGGTGGCCGAGTAGCCGGGGGGAATCT
>QHBY01000237.1 GCA_003244245.1 Pseudonocardiales bacterium | reverse complement strand
GACAGGCTTCTGATCAGGCCAACTGGTGGGCCAGGCCGGTGCCGGCAACCACAGCGGACAGGTCAGGCCCAAGGCACGCCGCAGAGGCCAGATCTTGAGAGAGTCACGCTGGGCCACCGACACCAAGCCTGGCGGTCCTCCATCCAGGAGCACCACAACGACACTCACAGATCTTGATCCTCCGCCTCAGGGTTTACCAGGGGTGGAGGTAGCGGCCTGGGTGGGGTCGAACCGCCGACCTTCCGAGAGGAGGACGGGTCGGCCCCTGGGGGGGTGCGCAGTCAGCTACGGTCGCGATCGCCCGGAGCTGTCCGACACGGAGCTGGGGTTCGGGGTGGCCAGCGAGGCTGGTCAACCGCGGCTAGTGTTGCTGCTGGGTGAGGAGGCACAAGGTCCGACGAAGTCTGCGTGTGCGGTCGGTCGCTGTTCGCATCGACCTCGTCGATAGCAGGAGAAGGTGATCGATGGGACCGCCGGACTGGACGTCGGACGACGTGGACATCGAGCGGGTCAGCCCGGCCCGGGTGTATGACTACTATCTCGGCGGCTCCCACAACTTCGCCGTCGACCGTCAGATGGCCCGCCGGGCGATTGAGCTGTGGCCGGAACTGCCGTTGGTCCTGCAGGCCAACCGGGCGTTCCTGCGCCGTGCGGTGCGCTACCTCGTCGGGCAGGGTATTACCCAATTCCTCGACATCGGTTCGGGCATCCCCACCGAAGGCAACGTCCACGAGGTCGCCCAGAAGGCCGCACCCGAGGTCCGGGTGGTCTATGTGGACATCGACCCCGTGGCCGTCACCCACAGCCGGGCCCTCCTGATCGGAAATCCGCTGGCAGCCACCGTCCAAGCCGACCTGCGCGACGTGGCGACGATCCTTGACGACCCGCGAACCAAGCAGCTGATCAACCCCACCCAGCCGATCGGCGTGCTCATGGTGGCGATACTGCACTTCGTCCCGGATGAGGCGGACCCGGCGAGCATCGTCGCTCAGTACCGCAAGATGATGGCGCCCGGCAGCTACCTCGCCCTCTCCCACGCCACTTACGAGGGCCGCCCCGACCAGGCCGGGCCGCACACTGAGCTCTACCGGCGCGCCGGCGCACCGTTGACCATGCGCTCGCGGCGGGAGATCGAGACATTGCTCGGCGGGTTCGACTTGGTGCCCCCTGGAGTGGTGTTCATGCCGCTGTGGCGTCCCGACTCGCCAGCCGACGTCGACGACCACCCCGAGCGGTTCACCGGTTATGCAGCAGCAGGCCGGCGAGAATGACCCACACGGATCACGAGGCGTTCGCCCGGCGTTGGGCCCTCGTCTAGTTCATCCAGCCATGGATCCCCACGCCTTTCCAAGGCGCTGCAAAATCGCATCTACTCGGGTCACCGACCGCGCGGGCGCCGCTGCCCAACCTGATGTTCTAGCACGATCACCCACGATCGGCACGGCGACTTGACCCTTTGCTGCGCCAGGACGAGCGCGAACCCAGCTTGGAAGACTGCGCTCGACGCGTGGTCATGGGCCTCGACCTGCGGCCGGGCGGGGCCGCGTTGTTGACCGTGGTTTGCAGCGGTTAATAGCACGCCAACAGCACGCCGTGCGTCGTCGCTACGCACGACAGGCGGGGGCGGAAGCGGGTAGCCCGTCGCGTCTGCTATGCCTTGGCGCCGACGCGATGGGATACCCGCGCCACCTGGTGATCACCACCCTCATGCCCAGCCTTGGGGCCACGTCAAGCATCAGGTGGGACCAGACACAGCTGGGATCCGACGCAGGTGGGACCAGACCAACACTTCGCCGGTCGGCGGCGTCTGGAGGCCACCCTCGCCCACGTGGTGCTCGACGGTGTCCTGACCCCCACTCCCGGCCCTGCTCCGCTGCTAGACCAGCGTCCTACCCAGGTGCAGCGCAGGGTGTCCTTGCCGCGGGGCACCCACATCATCGGCCAACGCGTCCAGGTCGGGCTGCGCTACGCCGGCCAGATCGTCACCATTGAGGTCGACGAAACCACCCTGCGCGTCTACGACCACCGCAACCACTTGATCAAGACCGTTCCCCGCACCAGCCACAAGGAGATCACCCGACACAAGGCCTACGGTCACACCACCAACCGCAAAACCGGCTAGGCGCTGTCACCCGTCAACTGAAGGCGATCCGTCACCATCATCTGGAGCCAGGCATGTCAATACTTGCCCATGTGCAGCGCGCGGCGCCCGCCCCGCCGGTCGACTACCCTGCCCCCGCCTCGAACCCATCACCGTGCATATCGGACGCCGGAGCGCATGCACAGTGCCAAGCCAGCGCCCATGCCACAACCCGAAGGTTGATCACTTCCGACGTTGAACGGCACCGTTAAGCCACCGGGCTCGGGTAGGACGTCCACGAACAGAGGGTGCGCAGATCACACGAGCGCGGCTGCGAGGACGGCCCAGAGGATCTCGGGATGGCGGATATCGCTGTGCGCACCGGAGAACGCGGACTGGTTCGCGGCGATGACGGCGTCACTTTTCAGCCGGTAGAAGTGGCCCTTGTCGAAGGTGTATGGCTTACCGGCAGGTTGCAGGATGATCTCCGTGGCGTCTTGCTCCTGGTAACCATCATGGCCCATCGCCCCCCACCGGTAGGTGAGGTCTTGCGCGCTCTCACTGTCGCTGTGGCTCAGCAGTGATGCTGCCGGATACCACCAGCCAACCGCCCGATCCGCCGCCGAGAAGGTGGCCAACAGCGGGCCATCGACGCCGTTACGGTTCGCGGCGAGGGCGCCGTTGCGGGCGGCGTCGATCGGCATCGGCTGGGCGAAGCTGAAATGGGAGAAGGCACCCTGGATGAGAGTCAGCGACTTCACCGGGCTGGCGGCGCCGCGCCGATCGCTCGGCAGGCCGGACAGCGCGAATGCGACCAGCCGGGCGCCGAAGCTGTGCCCGAGCAGGTGCACCCGCGGAGCCCCTCCAGCGGGGACGAGCCGGCTGACCAGGGGCCCGAGACCGGACCTGCCGATCACACCTGCCCGGTTTTTCATCTCGTAGTAGCTGGCGGTCCGCAGCACGTCCCGGGCGCCCCCCCAGAGAGTCTTGAAGACATCACCCAGACCCTCGGCGTCGTCGTGGGTTTTGGACATTCCGGCGAAGTGCCCGAAGACCGCCGCGGTCGGCTGCGCCAGCACCGCCTGCTCACCGGTGTCCTCGGACGCGTCGAGGTCTGGTGAAGTCACCAGGCTGCGGATGAGGCCGTGGGCCTCCCGCAGTTTCCCGGAGTCGGCTGGCTCGGCGTCGAGCAGCTCGCCGATCTTACTTAGCGCTTGTTGCTGCGGCGGTTGGAAGACCGGCGCTAGCGAGGCTGCGGGTTGCTGGCCGCTGGGTGCGGCGGCGGGTGGTGCTGTCGGATCGTCTTCCGGGAAGACCAGGGAGGGCCAGAAGACCCCGACCGCGCCGGCCGGGCGGCTGGTCGTCGCCGCGCCGATCTGTTCGGACAACAAGGTGAACATCGCCTGGTAGAGGTCGCGGGCGCTGGCCACGGAACTGTTCCAACCGTGGCAGAAGATGAACAGGTCGGCCAGGTGGTGGCCGAAGAGTTCGACCGGCAGCTGACCGTCGT
The DNA here is from genome assembly GCA_003244245.1 of Pseudonocardiales bacterium. Lineage (GTDB taxonomy): Bacteria > Actinomycetota > Actinomycetes > Mycobacteriales > Pseudonocardiaceae. The sequence goes on along the minus strand of QHBY01000237.1, from coordinate 29,947 downwards.
CGACCAGCGTGCCCTTCTCGTCGAAATGGATTTCCCAGTACGGCAGTCCACCGATCTGCATAGCCATTGCTACCACTTTCTTCCACATTGGACTCAGACATTCGATAACACCCGCATCAAGTCGATGAGGCCGTGTCCTTCCATGAAGCGGTCCCGGCCCAGCGAGGTTGCGTTCGTCGTGAAGAGTTCCTTCACCTCGCGAGGCCGGCCCACGAACTCGCGCCGTACGGACAAGAAGGCCGCGATGGCGCCGGAGACGTGCGCTGCGGCCATCGAGGTACCGCTGTCCTCGATGTAGGTGGCGGCGATGGCGTCCGTGTCGGTCACCAGGCCGGCGATTTTTTTCCGCAAGTGCCCGGTCGCGCAGGAGGTGATGCGTTCCCCAGGTGCCAACAAGTCGGGCTTGAGTCGACCGTCCAGGGTTGGTCCCTTGGAGGAGGTATAGGTCACTCCGTACCGGTGCGGGCTGTCGCGATGGGTCGACCCGACCGTGATCGCCTCCTGTGCATTGCCCGGATCGGTAATGCTCGCAAGCTCCCCACGGGAATCAGAGCTTTGACTGGCCGCACCGGAGTAGCCGTTGTTGCCTGCGCTGACGACCACGACCACCCCGGTTCCGACCAGCAGGTCGATCTCCCGGCACAGCGGGCTCTGGCCGGCGGCGTAGTCGCTCGGGTCCCACCGACAACCCAGGCTCAGATTCGCGCCGTGGGTGATCAGAGCTCGACCGCCCGAGTTCACCGTTTCGCGAATGTGATACAGCGCCGCGATCACCGCGCTCGATGAGGTCACCAGCCCGTCTCGGCCGTCGGGTGCGAGCACCTTCAGGCTTACCAGCTTCGCTTGGGGGGCGGTTCCGGCCAGCGTCCGGCCGGGGTCGAGCTGCCGGCTCACCCATCCTCCGGGCAGACCATCCTGCGAGGGCTGCTGGCTGGCGATGACCGGTGCCACCTTGTCGGGGACCGCGCCAGCGATGATGCCGGCGACGTGAGTGCCGTGCCCTTCGGGATCCAGCAATGCCGTGTCCGGATCCTTCGCCGGTTCCGCATCAGGACTCAGCAGGTAGGTGAAGTCGTGGTGCAGCGTGGCCACCGCGCCGGTGAGGGTGCCGCTGGCGAAATGCGGGTGATGCTGATCGATCCCACTGTCCAGGACAGCCCAGATCACCCCGTCGCCGGTAGCGGCGTAGGAGCGAACGGCGGCGTCGGATTTGATCGTGGACACCGACCGGTCCAGGTGCGGGTGCAGGGTGTAATCCGGCCAGACCCGAAAAACCGTACGGGCCGCGCCGGTCGCCCGGTCGGCGGCCACCAGGTCCTGAATCTCCTGGGGGTTGAGCACGCAGGAGACGTAGCAGTCCGCGACCGGGCGCGGATTCGGGGCACGGGCCCCCCTCATCGAATGGTCATACAGCGCGAGGAACCGCTGCCGGGTGTCTTCGGTGCGCACATCGACGGTGAGATCCAACTCGACCAGCACCGGGCTCCGCTGGTCCTTTCCCACCGGCACCACTCGCCGGCGCACCTCTTCCGGGACGCCGGCCTGCAGCGCCGGACTGACCACGCTTCGGGGCGGCCCCCCACGCTGTCTGGGTCGGCTAGATGCGGTGCCACCAGGGGTGGTGTCCATTGCGCTCATCTTCCGTTCGGGCTGCTACTTAGCGACCACCTGTATCATTAGGCGGGTAGGGCTTAGTGCGATGGTGTCGGTTTCGTTTAATGCCGAACCGCGCACAGCGCGTTGGCGGTGCAGTACCCGATATGGCCTTGGTTCAAAGGCAACCGGGTCACCTGATGAGTCACCCTGACGGTCTGTTGCGCCCGGTCGATCTCAAATTCGCTGGAGCGCGGATCGTGCTTGACGTGACGCCAGAGAAGCTTCCCTCCGACGGGGTCCTCCGGCAGTTGGACTGCGACGGTGTCTGCGCCTGGCATGGCGGTTCTCCCTTGGTGGTCGTGAACGTGGAGAGCACGCCGGACCAGCTCCTGATACCGCTGGTGTCAACAACGGCTCGAAATTAGACCATTCGGCCGACCCCGCTGATCGACGCGACGGCCGGGTTGGAGTACCGGTGCGCAGGCGGGTGATCACCATTACGGTTGCGACGACCGGCCGTGGTGTTGCCGAGTTCGACCCCCAGGGCTGTCCGTCGCCGCCCGCGCAGCTCTGGGTCGAACTCGGCGCACGCAGTGCTGTAGCGTGCCTGCGGAGTTGGTTACAAATCGCGCAACTTCGGGACCACATGTCGTCGGCGTCGGGCGGCGTGCCTGCGCGCGTCGACGCCGCGGGAACGCTATACATAGCACCTATGACAACCGATCATGAAGTACTTTTATGGATCTTGCTTGGGGCTGGCGGAGGTATGACCTATGGGCGATGGCGGGCGGAACGCATCCGCGCCAGACACGCCATGCAACAAACCTGGATCAAGCGCAGAGACGGGCGGGGCGCGAAGACGTGGAAACTGTGGTGAATGCCGCCGGCTGTCACTGGGTCGATTAAGTTCGCACAGACTTAATGTTGGTAGCCGGCCTGGACGATTCTCTGCAGAGCGTTCCATATCTCTTCGAGAGTCTGCCGGATTACTCCGCTAACTGCCGGAATATGTGCGGTGACGTAATCGCCCCCCAGGTTCAAGAGAAGGATGACCAGAACCACAACCACGAAGAACGTCAGAACCTTCGCTAGGGAATCGACCATCGAGTGCTCGTCCCCTGTGTGAGTGGTTCGGTCGGATAGTTCCGTGGTTCGCGTCCCAAATGGGTGGGCTGGCGTACGGGACCCTCGAGTGCTCGCACTCCCGGGCGCAGATCCACAGGACCAAGGATACGGCGTGTGTCTAGACCCCCACTCAGGGCGACGACCGTCACTCAGCTGACGTCGTCGACAAGCAACGCCGTAGCGGGCCACATCGCGTTGACTCGTGTTGCCCGCCGTCGCGGCCAGTTCCGGCACTGCGGAGCAACGCACGCATCCACGCCTGCTCCCGCGTCCGAGCCACAAGCCGAGCGGTCAAGACCAAGACATGTTCCTGAGCCGCCCGACCTGTATGCGCCGCGTGAACGCCGACCAGGGGGTGGTCTGTTCACACCAACAATCGTAGCGCCGCCCGAATGATTCTTAGTCGGTTCACGCAGCGACGCCTGCGGTGGCCGTTCGCTCGCTGGTGGTCCGACCGGTCGTGGTGGGTGAGGTGGAGCGGTTCATTGCGGAGTTGGACGCCCATCACTGGTCGGGTCACCGGCTCTCGGGCCGAGTGCTGCGCTATGTCGCGACATCACCGCGGGTGGGCTGCCGGCCGTACTTCGGTGATCGGGGAGCCTGGTGGCAGGCCGTCGGCGACGACGCAGGCCACGTTGTCGGGTGCGCCGGCGTTACGGACCAGCGCGATCAGTTCAGTAACCGCCGAGTCAGGTTCGGCTTGTGTGGTCAGCGTGTTCTGGATGGCGACTGGGGATAGGACAGTGTGCAGGCCGTCGGAACACAAGAGGACCGGTCCCCGATGCGCGCGTAGTGAGCTCGCACATCCGGAGCCGTAGTCTGGCCGTGGAAGGCCCGAAGCCATCGGCGATGGCGAGCAAACCGTGATCGGCCCAGACGACGTCCTGGTTGCGATCACGGACCAGTCCGCGATCCGTGCCGGCGGCATAGCGCAAAGTCAGCTGTACGCCGGTGTCGGTCATGTCCGTGTCCTTTCCAGACAGGTGATCGACGAGGAAGGTCGCCAGCTCACGGCGAGCCTCGGTCTCGGCTTCCACGTGTCGCCAGTAGGCCGCAACCTCTTTGGCCGCATCCTCCGGTGCCAGCGCGCAGACCACTCTGATCCGCGCCAGAGGCATACCGATCCGGCGCAGCCACGCCACCAGACGGGCTTGGGCGAGCTGCTCTGGCGAATACAGGCGGTACCCGGTGAGCGGGTCGGTTCTGGCCGGGCGGAGCAGCCCGAGATCGTCATAGAGACGCAGGGCCTTCGGCGACAAGCGTGACGCCCTGGCGAACGCACCGATCGTCAACAGCGCCATACCCGAGATCCTCCTCGTCACCGAGCACCATGCTCGGCGACCATCAGGCTCGGGCTTGCCCCTTGGTCAAGGTCAAGTCCCCGGTACTCTGATCACAACACTCTCCAGAGGAGGTTGCGATGTCGGTGGAAAGGCCACGTGGCGTCGTGTGTCTCGATGACATCCGCCGTCACCGGGACGAGATCCTCGCGATCGCCGAGAGTTATGGCGTGCGCAACATCCGAGTGTTCGGTTCGGTGGCCCGCGGCGAGGCGGACGCGGACAGTGATTTGGATCTGTTGATCGATGTGGACCCGGGTCATGGATATTTCGACATGGCGGGTTTCGCGCTGCAGGTCGAGGACCTGCTCGGGGTCTTCACCCAGGTTGCCACGGTGGGCGGCCTGAAGGTGCGGATCCGGGACCGGGTTCTGGATGAGGCCGTCGCGGTGTGAGGAACGACCGCGAGCGGCTCGCCGACATCCTGGAGGCGGCGGAGAAGATCCAGTCCCGAGTGGACCGTGGCCGCGAGTGGTTCGATGCAGATGAGGATATGCAGATCGTTCTCACCCATCTCGTACAGGTGATCGGGGAGGCGGCCGCGCGTGTCCGTCCAATACCAGCGGGCGATACCAAGCTGTTCGTGGCGACAGGTCGTCGGTATGCGTAATCGCGTTGTGCACGATTATTTTGAGGTCGACCTGAAAATCCTGTGGGTTGCCGTGACCATCGACGTTCCGCGATTGGCTCGCGATATCGAGCGCATCGTCGGCGACATGAACCCACCCAGTGCGTGAGTAGGGAGAGTCGGCCGATGACAAGGCAGCCGAGCGCGTGACACTCGTTGCCGGCGTGGACTCCTCGACGCAGTCGTGCAAGGTCGTGATCCGGGACGCGGAAACCGGCGAGTTGGTCCGGCACGGGCGTGGCGCGCACCCGGAGGGCACCGAGGTACATCCCGACGCGTGGTGGACGGCGCTGCAGACCGCGCTGGAGCAGGCTGGCGGGCTAGCCGACGTCGCGGCGGTGGCAGTGGGGGCGCAGCAGCACGGGATGGTGTGCCTCGATGAGGACGGCCGGGTGGTGCGGCCGGCTCTGCTGTGGAACGACACCCGGTCCGCCGGCGCTGCCCTCGACCTGATCACCGAACTGGGCGGCGGCGCGGCGTGGGCGCAGGCGGTCGGGATCGTTCCGGTCGCGTCGTTCACCGTGACCAAGCTGCGCTGGCTCGCCGAGCACGAACCGGCTGCGGCCGCCCGGACGGCGGCAGTCTGCCTGCCGCACGACTGGCTGACCTGGCGCCTCGGCGCCGACCCCTCGCTGGAGGCGCTGCGGACCGATCGCGGGGACGCCAGCGGAACCGGCTACTGGTCCGCAGCGAGCGGCGCCTACCGCGGCGACCTCCTGGTGCGCGCGCTCGGTCACGATGCCGCCGTGCCGCGGGTGCTGGGGCCGTCCGAGCCGGCCGGCACCATGACCGAGGGCCCCCTGCTCGGCCCGGGCACCGGTGATAATGCCGCAGCCGCGCTCGGGCTCGACACCCGTCCCGGTGACGTGCTCGTCTCGATCGGCACCTCCGGCGTGGCCTGCTCGGTGACCGATACTCCCGCCGCCGACCCATCCGGCACGGTAGCCGGATTCGCCGATGCCACCGGCCGGTTCCTCCCCCTGGTGGCCACGCTCAACGCGGCCCGCGTCCTCGACGCCGTCGCCACGATGCTCCGCGTCGACCACGAGGAGTTGTCCAGGCTCGCCCTGTCAGCCCCGCCGGGCGCCGACGGTCTCGTGATGGTGCCGTATCTGGAGGGCGAACGGACCCCCGACCGACCGGACGCCACCGGGGCCGTCCACGGTCTGCGCCTGGCGACGGCGACCGCGACGCACCTGGCCCGCGCGGCCGTCGAGGGTCTGCTGTGTGGCCTGGCGGACGGCATCGATGCCCTGGTCGCGGCCGGCGCCCGGGTCGAGCGGGTGTTCCTCATTGGTGGCGGCGCGCGATCCGGCGCGATCCGGCGAATCGCGCCCACCGTGCTGGGCCGCCCGGTGCTGGTGCCGCCACCGGGGGAGTACGTCGCCGACGGGGCCGCTCGGCAAGCCGCGTGGGCGCTGAGTGCGCACGCGGAGCCGCCGCGCTGGGCGCGCGCGGGAGTCGAGACCTACGACAGTGACGTCGTCGAGTCGATTCGGGCCCGTTACGGGCAAGCGCGTGAGCTCACCGTGGTGAGGCAGCACTACTGAAAGGACCACCTCACAATGTCGCCGCTCAATGCGAAATCGTTGTCGTCACTGCCCGCGTCCGTGCCGATTCCGACCTATCACCGTGACCGGGTGCAGACGGGCATCGTGCATTTCGGCGTGGGCGGGTTCCACCGATCGCATCAGGCCATGTACCTCGACCGTCTCATGCGCGATGGTAAGGCGTTGGACTGGGGGATCTGCGGGGTCGGCGTGCTGCCCGCTGATCGAAGGATGAAAGACGTGATGGCGGCGCAGGACTGTCTTTATACCCTGGTTGTCAAACACACAGACGGATCTTTCGAGCCGCGGATCATCGGCTCGATAGTGGAGTACCTGTTCGCGCCGAACGATCCGCAGGCGGTCATCGAGAAGCTGACCGACGAGCAAACCCGGATCGTGTCGTTGACGGTGACCGAGGGCGGCTACAACTTCCACGCCGTCACCGGGCAGTTCGACGCGAGCAACCCCGACGTCGTGCACGACATGGCTCAGAAGACGAGCCCGAAGACGATATTCGGGCTGATCACCGAAGCGCTGGTCCGCCGCCGCCAGCGCGGCCTGCCACCGTTCACCGTGATGTCCTGCGACAACATCCAGGGCAACGGCGACGCCGCCAGGAAGAGCTTCGCCGCCTTCGCCGGGCTGCGGGATCCTGAACTCGGTGCCTGGGTCGAGCAACACGTCCGTTTCCCGAACTCGATGGTCGATCGGATCACACCAGTGACCACCGAGGAGGACAAGGCTGAAGTCAGCCGACGGTTCGGGATCGACGATCAGTGGCCGGTTGTCTGCGAGCCCTTCACCCAGTGGGTGTTGGAGGACCACTTCAGTAACGGTCGCCCGCCATGGGAGGACGTCGGTGTGCAACTCGTCACCGAGGTCGAGCCCTACGAGCTGATGAAGCTGCGCCTGCTCAACGCCAGCCACCAGGCGCTGTGCTATTTCGGCCACCTCGCCGGATACCGGTTGGTGCATGACGTATGCCAGGATCGGCTGTTCCAGCACTTCCTCCTCGCGTACATGAACGAGGAGGCGACGCCGACCTTGCAGCCCGTCCCCGGAATCGACGTGGCGCAGTACAAGCAGAACCTCATCGCCCGGTTCTCCAACCCGAATGTGCGTGACACGGTCGCGCGACTGTGCGCGGAGAGCTCCGACCGAATCCCGAAATGGCTCCTCCCGGTCGTCCGGCAGAACCTGGCCACTGGCGGTGAGATCAGACGGTCCGCCGCGGTCGTGGCCAGTTGGGCGCGCTACGCAGAGGGGATAGACGAGCAGGATCGACCGATCGAGGTGGTTGATCGTTTGAAGGACACGCTGATGGCGAACGCTCGTCGCCAGCGCGAGGATCCGCTCGCCTTCATCGCGGATAGGGAGATCTTCGGCGATCTGATCGATGACGAGCGTTTCACCTCGCCCTACCGCGCATCGCTGGCGTCACTGCATGCGCACGGCGCCCGAGCGACCCTGGAGAACCTCCGGTGACACGCGCGGGTTCCCCGGGGCGGGTAGACCCCGTGAGGACCAGGACAGCCCACAGATCAAGGGAGCAGTTCATGAAGGCCGTCGTGTACCAAGGGCCCGTTCGACGTCGCGGTCGAGCAGGTGCCTGACCCGCGCATCGAAGAGCTGCTCGACGCGATCATCCGGATCACCACCGCCAACATCTGCGGATCGGATCTGCACCCCTACGAGGGCCGCGCCCCGCTGGATGCCGGGATGGTGCTGGGTCACGAGAACATGGGCGTGGTCGCCGAGGTGGGCGAGCAGCTCAGTGCTGACGTCGTCGTCTCCGACGAAGTCCCACCGGTGGATGGCGAACTCGTTGCGCATGTGCGGAATGAATTTGGCCAGGCAAGCCACTGACGCTCATCGGGTTCGCGGGACGCGCCGTTCGACGGGATCGAGGTCGAAGGGCAGGTGGGGCTCGGCTTGGTACCAATAAGCCACGGATGAGTAGTCGTCGCTGCGTTTGTTCGCATGGCCGTGTTCGATGCTGACTCGGATGGACCGTTCGAACGGAACCGGGTCTTCGATGTGGAAACGGTACAGGCTGATCTGGCCGCTCCAGTTGTCGCCGCCCGGCAGGGTGATGCCGTGATACGGCGCGTGATAGCTCTGGGTCGGGCACCACGCCGTATTGAAATAGTCTTCCGTGCCGGTGCCGTGGAGGGCGGGTGGCCACGCCTCGCCGTCGATGAAAATCATGTCGTCGCCCTCGCCGTACCAGTTCCACTCATTGGTGTCGCGAAGGTTGTGGATGTTAAGTATGCATCCGACGTAGTGTCCGTGGCCGGTCGCGTCCAGGATGGTGTAGTTGGCTTTCCCGTCGAGATTCTCTCCGGTGAGCAGGAACTCGCCGTTGCTCTCCGATGCCTGCGTCACGCCCGGGCAAGGATTGCTGCGGCGCCACTGGGCGTGGAAGCGTCCGATGCCGTCTTCGAGCTCGTCGAGTTCTTCGTAGTCGATGTAGTAGTAGAAGAACACCTTCTCATCGGTCAGTTCGCTGGTGATCTCCAGCCGGGCGCCGGCGCCGAACGGCATGTGGAAAAAGCAGTTGAATCCTTTGCCGTCCTCGGGGCTCATCTGCAGCGGGGCGGAGACGAAGTTGGTGGTGCGACCATGCCCGACACCGAAGAAATCGCCCAACGGTACCGCGATACTGGGATGCGCTTCGCCGTCCCAGTACGCGCGGAGTACGAGCCGGCGCAGGTAGTCGGGTTCGCGCATCCACGGGTCGCGGGCTCCCCGTTCGTTGTCGACGGTCACCCAGATGTGGTTGATGCTGCCCGCTCCCTCGATGTCCGCGAGGGTGGCGGTTTGCCCTGGATCGAGGGTCAGGCGGTCCTCGTTACCGCCGGTGCGGTCCCAGCTGGACGCGCGGCGCCGGCGGGTGTGGCGCAGCCGCGGCAGGTCTCGCAGGCTTGAACCGTACGAGCCGTAGTTGATGGTCACGCCGGGCCCCCGGTACCCGCGGCGGCGGGCTTGTTGGCGCCAGAAAGCTTGGTGCTGTGGCGAAACGCCGCTTCCAGCGATTCCAGGCTGCGTTCCTTGGTCTCCGGCACGATCCACCACACGACCGGGAAGAGCACGACGCCGATGACCGCGAAGACGATAAAGGCGTTACCGATACCCGCGAATGTGACGAAGCTGGGGAAGGTCAGTGAGATGACGAAGGCTGCCAGCCAGTTGAAAAAGGTGGCGATGGCCATCGCCGCGCCCCGGACACCGAGTGGGAAGATCTCGGCCAGCATCACCCACAGCACCGGGCCCCAGGTCGCCGAGAAGGTGTTGGTGAAGACCACGAACGCTGCTGCCGCGATGCCGAACAGTGCGGTCGAGTCGGCCGGGAGGGTCAGCACGGCTGCGCCGACGGCGAACAAGCTGGCCGACATGCCCACCAGACCAGCCAGCAGGACTGGTTTGCGGCCCCGCCGATCAACGACCTTGGATCGGACGACCAGCGCGATGGTCCCGATGTTCACCAGTCCGTTGAGGAAACCGAATAGCAACGCGGTGGTCTTGGACACCCCGAAACCAGTGAGAATGGTCGGTGCGTAGTACACGATGGCGTTGATTCCCGTGATCTGCTGGAAAATGGCCAGCAGGGCGCCCAGCAGCAGCAGTCGGCGAACCCAGGGCGCGAACAGCAGGAGCTGGCGAACCCCGGGAGCGTTCTCCTGCCGTTCGACAGCGGTGATCTCGGCGAGCTCACGCTCAGCCTCCGCAGGGTCACCGCGCAAGCCGACCAAGACCGCCCGGGCCTCCTGGGCATGTCCCCGTCGGACCAGCGATCGCGGGGTGTCGGGCATGGCGAGCATGCCGACCATCAGCACGACCGCGGGGAACACCCCGATGAGCAACATCCATCGCCACGAACCGGCGAAGGCCAGCGCGTAGCCCAGGGCCGCGGCCAACGCCGTCCCCACAATGATCATGTACTGGTTCAGTGAGGTGACCGCGCCGCGGTCCCGGGCAGGAGCCATCTCGGCCAGGTAGAGCGGCACGATGACCGACGCGATACCGATGCCCAACCCCAGAACGAAGCGGAAGCCCACCAGCATGGCGACGGTTGCGGCGGCGCCGGCACCTAAAGCGCCGACGGTGAACACCACCCCGGCCGCGAGCAGGATCCGCTGCCGTCCCAGACGATCGGCCGCTGGACCGCTGCCCAGTGCACCCAGCATCGCGCCGAGCACCGTGGCGCTGACCACCGCACCTTGCTGCCACGGCGTCAGGGGCAGATCGCGCGGGATGAACAACAGCGCGGCGCCGATGATGCCGTTGTCGTAGCCGAACAGCACCGCTGCCAACGCGCCCAGGGCATACACCCGGCGTGTGGTCACCCGGGTCCCGAACATGGTCGTGACCATCAGCTACCTCCGATGCGTTGTGCTCGGGCGAGCGCGTGAACGATCTTTCTGGTGTCCGGGTACAGCTGCCGGTAGAGGGCGTAGAAACGCTCGTAAACTGCGACACGCTCCGGGTCCGGCTCGATCGTCGTCGAGACGGGATTCCAGTCGGTCACGTCGGCTGACCTCCCGCTTTTGACGGCGCCGATCCCGATGGCGGCGAGCAGCGCGTCGCCCAGGCAGGCGCCGATCGTCTGGCGGGGCAGCTGCTGCGGGGCGCCCAGGACGTCGGAGACGATCTGTGTCCACAGGCCGCCTTTGGTGCCGCCGCCGACCGCGACCAGGCGACGATCCTGGCCGCCCGCGTCGCGCATCGCTTCCAGGTTGTGCCGCACACCGTAGGCCGTGGCCTCCAACGCCGCCCGGTAGATGTCCCCGCGGTTGTGCCGCAGCGTCAGCCCGGCCAGCACGCCGCGAGCGTCCGGGTCGAACAGTGGCGTCCGCTCGCCGGCGAAGTAGGGCAACATCAGCAAGCCGTGGGACCCGGGCGGCGACTGCTGGGCTTCCGAGACGAGCGGGTCGAACGACGGTTCCCCGGTCAGCTTGCGGATCCATTCGGTGATCGCACCCGAGGTCGCCATCCCGGCCGCGAAGTCGTGGGTGCCGGGGAAGGTGCCCACGGTGCCCCACAGATCGGGGCTGCGGCGCGGACGGTCCAGCACCTCGACCAGGAACATCGTCGTCCCGTACATCAGCATGACGTCGCCGGGTGCCGTGACGCCGACGCTGGTCGCCTCCGCCCAGGCATCGATCGTGCCCGCCACCACCGGCGTGCCTGCCGGGATGCCGGTCTGCTCGGCGACACCTGCCCGCACCTCGCCGACCACATCGCTGGGCCAGCGCAGCTGGGGCAACTCGAGTCCGGGAGCGATGAGCTCGGTCCATTCCCGGATCCAGCGGTGTTCGACCGGGTCGTACATCGGGGTGCACTGGCTTGCCGAGTGATGGTCGAGAACGTAGCTGCCGGTGAGCCGGCGCACGATGAAGGTGTGCGCCATCAGGAAGCGTCGGGTCGCTGCCCAGGTTTCCGGTTCGTTGGCGCGCAGCCACGCCAGCTTGGGGCCGACCGCTTGCGAGGTGAGCACCGACCCGCAGCGCTCCAGGATGGTCTGCCTGCCCAGCGACTGGGTCAACTCCTCGATCTCGACGGTGGCGCGGGTGTCCACCCCGTACAGAATCGCCGGCCGCAGCGGCCGATCCTCGCTGTCCACCGGGAGCAGGCACGGACCGATGCCGCTGACGCCCACCGCGCCGACCGGCTCGCGCGCCGTCACCGTCAGCTCCTTGCTGATCGCTGTAAAGTCCGCCCACCACACCGCCGGCGCGTCATGCTCCACCCAGCCCGGGCGCGGCATGGATACCTCGTGGGCTCGGGTCGCCGTCGCAACGACGGTGCCGTCGGTGTGAACCAGCACTCCTTTGGAGCTGGCGGTGCCGATGTCGACACCGAGCAGCAGGGTCATGGTGTCTTCACTGGGCCTCGCCGAGCCCGGCCCACTCGATGTCGAGCATGCGGCACACCGCGCGCAGCTCGGCGACGTGCTCACCGGGCACCGCATGGATGTGGTTGGCCCCGAACGTGGACAGGAACTCCTCGGCCTCGACCTCCAGCCGGGTGAACGCGTGCGGCCACTCGAAGGTCGACTGCCGAGCCAGCGTCTCGTTGGTCGCGTCGTCGTAGGACTCGAACGCGCCGCGGGCGACGTGCATCCGGTACCTGCCCTCGATCCGGGTCAACCGGGCGAAGGTGGCGACACCGGGCGCGGCGAAGAACGACACCGAGGCGCCCCCGGCGGGGAAGTAGAAGATCTCGGGGTAGAAGTTCACCGTGCGCAGGTTCTCCGCTGGGTCGTCGCTGCGCGCGGCGAACCAGGTGGCGTGCTGCCCGGAGTTGCACAGATCCCAGATGTCGCGGTCGGCGTGGTAGTGCCGCACGTCGGCGAACAGCACCGGCGTGCCGGTGAGACCCTTGAGCAGTTGCATGGTCAGCGCACCGTCCATGTCGGACTCGGTGGCGCACACGTGGGTCGGCTTGGGGCCCTCCCAGTCATAAGGGTCGTTGAGGAACGCCTCGGTGACGTCCATCGTGGTGAAGTGAGTGGTCAGCTCGGGCTGGCCCTTGATCCCGGAGAAGTCGAGGTTCCACTCCTCGATCAGCTCCCGCACGGCGTGGTAGGAGCGGATCTGCCGTTCGAGCAGCTCAGGCGTCAGCTGCTTACCGTCGTAGTGCACCCCGGCGGCGTGCCGCTCCAGCCATTTCCGGCCCGCGGTTACCCGCGATTGCTCGACGGCGGCCGAGCGCCGCACGATCTCCCACTGGTCGATCTCCTCGACGTCCACCCCGAACATGCTCATCCACTGATCGGTGTCCGCCACCGCGGTGTACATCCCCATCGGGCGGCCGCCGAACCGGCCGAAGGTACTGCCCGACAGGGCCGACACGGCAGCGGCGGCCCGGACCGTCTCCAGAACTCGGTCCCGCACCGCCGAGTCGGCCACGTCACCCACACGCGGGTGTGCGCTCGGCCGATCTGGTCCAGCCCCCCACCAGCGGCCAGCATGCCGACCATTCCCGGGAACTGCGGGTCGATGTTGGAGAACAGCAGCAGCGGACCCGGGGAAGCCGCCGCGGCGAGCATCGAGAAGTGCGGGAACGCCCACACGGCGTAGTTGAAGATGGTGAGGTCCGGTCGCGCGTCAGCGACCCGGCGCGCCTCAGTGGTGGCCATCGTGTTGGTCCAGATCGGCTCTGCCGCGCGGATGACCTCGTGCCCGGCCTGCTCGAGCGCCTCGGTGATGCGGCTTTCGACGTCCAGCGAGAACGCCTTGATGTCGGCATGGACGAAGTCGCGTCCGTCGGAGAACGTCAACAGCCCGACGCGTGCCATATCTGCTCCTGCCTGCGAGGACGATCGGTGTCATCGACACCCGCGACGATCACACCGCGATCGTGGTGGCTCACGTGGGCGGGCGTTCGTAACTTGGCTCGAACCCCTGTCTGGAACCACTGTGTGACGAAGGTATCACCCAGCGGAAGCATTACCAGGCCATCGCAGGCCCTGATGACCGTCGATTCACCGCGTCCACGGGCACGGAACCGATAAAGGTATCGCTGTCCGCGCCTGCCGGGCTTGAGCGACACGCGGAAGGCAAACCGGGGATTCGGAAGGAAATCTGTGGAGTGTGAGGGGGGCGTGGTGTTCACACTCACCCGAAGAACGGGCACACCACACGACCCGTTGGGTCGTTCTTCAGNNTCAGTCGGGACGACACGGCGGGAGTGTGGGTGTGGCAGGGGTAGGCGGGTCGAATGATCGGCGGCAGTGTCCGCCAAAGCGATTGATGCGATGGGCGCTGGCGGTGATCGTGGTGCTCACTCCTTGCATCACGGTCTTATTCACCCCCACAGCCCACGGCCAGGTGCCGGGGCCGCCAGTGGAGCCGGGACCACCGGCGTTGCCGGTCGTGTCGGCTCAGATCGTTACCCAACCGCGCGACAAGGCCACCGATGTCAACCCGACCGCACCAGTGCAGGTCTCGGTCAGTCACGGCGTGCTCGACGCGGTGTCGCTGACCAATCCCGAAGGCAAGCCGGTGGCCGATCACCTGTCTTCGGACAAGCTGAGTTGGACGACCACCGAGCCGCTGGGCTACGCCAAGACTTACACCTGGTCGGGCACCGCCACAGGAATCGACCACCTACGCCGCGCGATCACCGGCTCGTTCCAGACGGTCATCCCCGAGCGCCTGATCAGCGGGCGGATCAACGCCGCCGACAACGCCACCTACGGCATCGCCATGCCGATCGCGCTGACCTTCAGCTCCAAGGTCATCGACAAGGCCGCTGTGCAAAAAGCCCTATCGGTGCGCCTCTCGGTGCCCACCGAAGGATCCTGGGCCTGGCTGGACGACACCACCGTGCACTGGCGTCCCAGGACCTACTTCGCACCCAACACTCAGGTTAGCGTGACCGCCAAGCTATATGGGCTAGCCATGGGCGGCGGCGCCTTCGGTCGCGAGGACATCACCTCCACTTTCACCATCGGCCGGTCTTACCTGCTGCGAGGGGATACACGAAGCCACCGGTTGGTGGTCTACGCCAACGGGATCCAGGTTGCCGACTATCCGGCCAGCTACGGGTTGGACTCCGACCCCGGCAGAGGAACCCACAGCGGGACTCATGTGGTGATGAGCAAGTTTCCCGTGTACTACATGAGTAACCCGAAGTATCACTACAAGAATGTCGAAGCGCGGTGGGCGGTACGGATGTCCGACAATGGCGAGTTCATCCACTCGGCGCCGTGGTCGGTGGCTCAGCAGGGCAGAACCAACGTCTCCCACGGTTGCATCAACCTCTCCTCGACCAACGCGCGGGCAGTCTTCGACGCGGTTTTGCCCGGAGATCCTGTCGAGATCATCGGTTCCTCCCGACAATTAGGGCCCAGTGACGGCGACTACTACGATTGGACCATTCCCTGGGCGACCTGGACCGCTATGTCTGCTCTTCCCGCTTGAGCTGATCGCGCGGGCTCCGCGGAGGGTCATGTGGTGCATGACCAGCACGTCTGACAGGCGCGGTGCCTGATGAGAGTGGAGGCTTGGGAAGCGCCATTTACGATGACGAGGACGCAGAGGCAACCCAAGTAGCCCGCATAAGACTGATCAGCGCAGCAGTCGATCGATGGTGATGGGCAGGTCGCGGACTCGGACGCCGGTGGCGTGGAAGACGGCGTTGGCGATCGCGGCGGAGACGCCGACGGCGCCGAGTTCGCCGATTCCTTTGGCGCCCAGCGGGCTGGCGTGGTCGTCGTGGTCGTCTACGAAAGACACGTCGATGTCGCCGACGTCGGCGTTACTGGGGATGATGTAGCCGGCGAGATTCTTGGACAGGAACCGGCCGAGGGTGGGTTCGAAGATCGATCGTTCCAGCAGCGCCTGGCCCAGACCCCAGGTGATCCCGCCGATCATCTGGCTTCGCGCGGCGAGCGGGTTTATGATCCGCCCGGCGCCGTAGACGCCGTGCACGGGGTGCAATGCACGCCAGCACCCGCCGGCCGTTCACATGTACGGTGCAAACGCCCCGCACTCACCGCGGTCGCAGCCCTTCTCGTACCGGTGAGGCCAAGGCGGTCGCGCAGCGCATCGACCAGCGTCACCCGTGGCTCGACGACCAGCCTCTGCGGCTGACCATTCACCCGCACGCTGATTGGTCCGACGCCCAGCACACGACCATGTGGACGAACGCTCTCCTGGGGCCGCCTCCGGAGCACGTGATGAACATTCTCGGGGCCGCAGGTTCTTACCCGGAAATCGCCCGTCGATTCGTCAACGGCTTCACCGATCCCTCCGACTACCAGCATTGGTTCCTGGACCCGCACAAGGCGCAGATGTATCTCGCTACGGTCGCCTCCCGCCAGGGCGGTGAGTGAGCCGACGCCCCGGCCAGCGGGGTCAGCCGCGGCCGGCCGCCAGCGAGCGGGCCGATCAAGATAGTCGGGGGTGACGGGGGGTCGCGGTGTGGACGGCACGCCGATCTTCGGCGAGCTTCGGGACCTCTTCGACAAGGCACCCGGCCGTTTCCATACCCCTGCGAGATCCGGTGCCGACCCGCGAATCGCGGCCGGGAATGCTGACAGGCCACCCGCGAAGATCGTCATTGCTGGCGGTCGCGGGGTAGGTAAGACCACCTTCGTAGGCTCGGTCTCGGAGACCGCTCCCGTGACCGTCGAGGCGGCCACAAATCTCGGTCGGATCACCCTTCAACGGGATCTGGTGCTGTACCTGTTGGGCACATCGGAGCCGTCGCAGGCGGCGTTTGCCGGGGCGCTCGGTGCCGTGGTGCTGGTGGACCCTCGGCGGGTTGAGGACGCCTTCGCGACGATCACCTACTTCGAGCGCTCTGCTGTCCCGTTCATCGCAGCCGTCAACGTGTTCGACGGTGAGGTCGTCCACGAACTCGACGAGCTGCGGGAAGCGCTCGCCCTGGGCCCGGACGTGCCGCTGACGCCCTGTGATGCCCGCGATCCGGAGTCGGCCGCGCAGACGCTGCGGGAATTGGTGTCCTACACCATGAACGTCAGCGGTTCGGATCACAGCTCTCCGCCCGAGATCCCGGCCTGACTACGTCTCCCATTTCAGATCGAAGCCCGACAGGGACCGGTATCGCTCGAGGAGTTCCTCGTCGCTCAACTCGGACTGAGGTGTGTGGACTCCTTTGGGCTCGGGACCGTAGACCTCTGCTGCCACCTCCATCTCCTGCTCGAGGGCCCAGCCCGTCGAGGTCTGCCGGAACTCTTCGAGTGAGTCGTCGTCCATGACACCTCCTGGGACGCTCCTGGGCGAACTACAGGACAGCTGAGACCTATGGTTCCACGCTCAGGCTGGCAGCGCTGCCCGCCGAACGCAGGGCCGCGACGACTCGACCGACGCGCGGATCACGCTGTAGCTGCTCCAGGGTCACCGGCAGTGGCAGCCGCCAGTTCGGGTACTCGTCGACGGTGCCAGGCAGGTTGGGCTGGCGTAGCTCACCCACCACGTCGTAGGGGGAGACCAGCAGCAGCTGGCAGGGCGTGCGGCCGAGCAATGCGTGCATCGCCACCACGATCTCGTCGTCGTCCTCTCCATCTGCGCGGAGCAGGCCCTCGGTGCGCAGCAGTTCGACGAGCTCCGCCCGCTCGACCGCTGCCTGGGTCCACTCCGCGGCCTCGTCGTTGAGCAGCCCCAGGGCGGCGCGGGCGCGCACGTGTTCCCCGCGCAGGAAGCCGAGCGCCGTGGGCAGGTCGTGGGTGGAGATGCTGGCCGCGGCGCACTGCGCCCAGCGCTGCGGAGCCAACAGCGGCGTCCCGGGGGCCTGCTCATCGCGGGCGAACCACAGCACCGCGCTGCCCAGCATCCGCTGGTCGGCCAGCGTCTCGGTGACCTCCGGCTCCACCGTCCCCAGATCCTCGCCGATCACCACGGCGCCGGCCCGCTGTGCCTCCAGCGCCAGCACCGCGAGCATCGCCTCGGCGTCGTAGTTCACATAGGTGCCCTGGTCCGGGGAGGCCCCCGGGGGCACCCACCACAGCCGCCACAGGCCGGCGATGTGGTCGATGCGCAGCCCATCGGCGTGCGCGAGCACGGCGCGCAGCATGTCCCGGTATGCGGCGTACCCGGTGGCCGCCAGCCGGTCCGGGCGCCACGGCGGCAGCCCCCAGTCCTGCCCCTGCTGGTTGAAGGTATCCGGTGGGGCGCCGACCGTGGTCCCGATGGCGAGCACGTCCTGCAGCGCCCAGGCGTCGGCGCCCTCGGGGTCCACGCCGACGGCGAGGTCGTGGACCACCCCGATGGCCATCCCGCGGGCGGCGTCCTGCGCTGCGGTCAGCTGCTCGTCGCACTGCTGCTGCACCCAGGCGTGAAACGCCACCCGCCGCGGATCCGCGCTCGCCGTCGCCGGGCGCTTGAGCTCGCTGGGCCAGCGCGACCACCGCGGGCCGTGCCGTTCCGCGAGCGCATAGAACGTCGCGAAGTCACCCAGCTGATCTGACATCACCGGCCGCGGGGCACGTTCAGCCTGCCAGAGCAGCTCCAACGCGGCCTGCTTGGCCTTCCAGATCGCGTCGTGATCGATCCGCTCGCCACCCGGGTCGACGCGCAGAGCGTCCACCTCGGCCCGTAACGCCGGATCCCCGCGACGGTAGCCACCGATGTCGGCGATCCGCAGGTAGAGCGGGTTGACGAAGCGGCGGCTCGACGGGCTGTACGGCGAGGGCTGCACCGGAAGGGTCGGGGTCACCGCGTGCAGCGGATTTACCAGCACGGCACCGCTGCCGTGCGCGGTGGCCGTCCAGGCGATGAACTCGCGCAGGTCGGCGAGGTCCCCGACGCCCCACGACTGGGCCGAGCGCAGCGCATAGAGTTGCAGCATCCAGCCCCAGGTATGCGGCGGCTCGGGCAACGTCGGTGGCGCCACCAGCACGGTGGTGTGCCGCTCGCCGCTGGTCAGCGAGTACCAGCCGGGCGCAAGATCCGCCGGCAGGACGTCCTGGACCGGCATGTCAGCGCCATACTCATCCGTCAGTACGCCGGGAGCGCGGATACTCAGGCTCCGTCCCTGGCGCAGCACCAAGGTGGCCGGCAGCCCAGGTTGTCGAGTCGCGGCCACCGCATCCTGGACCTGCGCCGGGGTGTCTGCGCTGACGCCGAGCAGCCCGAGTACCCGACGCACCACGTCGGGGTCGACGTCAACCCGCCGCCGCCGCGCATCCCGATACCACGTGGCGACGCCGTGGGCCTCGGCAAGCTGCTCCAGCGCGGTGTCCATGCACGCCATGCTGCCAGCCCGGCGACGTGGTTGGTCTACCTTCGGCAGATGACCGCGCCACCCCCGTCTGTTGAGCAGCTCGTCCGTGCGCTGGCTGCGGTCGGTCACCTGATCGCCGGGATCCGAGACGACCAGTGGTCGGCGCCTACCCCGTGCACCGATTGGACCGTGCGCGACCTGGTCAACCATCTCGTCGGCGTGAACCTGGTCTTCGTCGCCCTTCTCAGTGACCAGGCCCCGCCCGACCGCGGCGACCACCTCGGCGATGACCCTGCCGGCGCGTACCGCGACTCCGGGGTGGCGGTGCAGGCCGCGTTCGAGCAGCCCGGAGTCCTCGAGCGGACATACCAGGGCCCCCTTGGGGCGCTCTCTGGCGCGGAACGGCTGCACCTCCGCATCGTCGATCTCCTGGCCCACGGCTGGGACCTCGCCCAGGCCACCGGCCAATCCGCTGAGCTGCCTGAGGACCTGGCCGAGCAGGCATTGGCCTTCGCCCGAACCCAACTCTCCACGATGCCGCGCACCGGCCGGTTCGGCCCTGCCCAGACCGTCGCCGACGACGCACCCGCCATCGATCGGCTCGTTGCCTTCCTCGGTCGTCCCGTCAGTGCCCGCCGGTGACTCGGGTCGCCCTGGGTGCGCCGAGTTCGACAGTCCGGCTGCCCGTGCGGCTTGGGACATCACTGTCGAACTCGGCGACAGGGAGCTGGTCGGGTTCACCGCATTTTGAAGCACTGCCGCTGCAAACTAGGGTACGGGCACTTCCGATACGTGCGCTGAGACGATCCGCCAACCCTCGGCGAAGCGAACCCACACTTGCGTCTGCCGGCCCTCGATCGGCCGGTGCGGGTAATCGAAGAGGGTCGTCACGACGGCGGTATGGCGATCCACGGTAAGCACGTCGATGTTGTGCAACCGCCGTCCGGCCGGCGCCCCGCCGTGTCCTCGCCGCCAGTTGTGTATCTCGGTGGCACCCCGCTGGCGGTCGGCGATCCCGAAGCGAAGGCTTGCGGGGCTGTCCCAGAACAGCTCGTTGAGTGTCTCGACGTCACCGGCGACCAGGGCGGCCTCGTACCGTTCGAACGCGGCGCGGACGTCCGCCACGATCGCCGGCCGGTTGACCGCTACCTGGTCGGTGCAGTCCTGGGTCACTTCGGGTATCGAGGTCACCGCGTCGGTTCGGCGGCGACCTGGGGGAGGGCCGCTTGCTCGGGGATCTCTTCGGCTGCCGGGGCGTGCTCGTCGGGCATCTGCGCGGGTGCGGGCGTGCTGTTGAAGGAGAACGCCAGGCAGACCGCCGCCGCGAACAGGTAACCCAGGGCGACGCCTGGACTGGCTGCCCAGGCGACCTGCTCGCCGTGGATCAAACCGATGAACGACAGCGCCGCGCCGGCCAGGCAGTATCCGGCCGCCCAGTAATAACGTTTGTCGATCATGAACGCGACGATCGCGCCGAGTACCATACCGGCCAGGATCGCCCCACCGCCGAGGCTTTTCAAGCCGTCGTAGACGACGCCGGCCTTGGCCAGCGCGTCGTTACCGACCTTCGTCGCGCTGGTGCCGGCCGCGCTCAGCACGTTGTCTATCTGGCCGGTCGCCCAGGCTGCGACATTGGGGATCACCGCGATGACGACGGCCACCGCGTGGGCCTTGGGTACCGAGGTGAAGGCCTGCGCGCCGATCAGCAGCCCGATGTAGAGCAGGATCGGAACGATGTCCGGCAGCGGGATCAGCGCGCTGAGCAGCCCGAACAGCCCCAGAAAGCACATCAGCGCGATCACCACGCCCGACGCCAGCGAGTAGGTGGTGCGGCCACCGGCCTCCTTCCATCCCGGGTGTCCGATGTAGACGGCGGGCGGGAAAGGGCTGCCCAGCGCGGCGCCGACCACGGCGCCGGTGCCGTCGGCGAGCAGCACGCTGCGCAGGTTGTAACTGTCGCCGGCGACGGCCGCGCTTTCCACGTTGGTCATGCCCTCGCAGAAGTTGTAGATGCCCAGCGGGATCGCGGTGGCCAGCAGCGGCGCCACCGCAGACAGGCCGTGGACCAGCCGGGCGAAGTTGAGGGTGGGCAGGCCGATGGCGACGTCCTTGGCCGCGGTGACCACGTCCGGTGCGGACAGGTAGCCGCCGATCCAGCCGATCACGGTGCCGACCAGCAGTGCGGCCAGGCCGATGGGGATGTTGCCGGGCAGCTTGCGGCCGGTGAAGAAGCCGATCACGATGATCGCGAACACGGGCAGAGCGATCCACAGGGCTTGCCACATCTGCGCGGCCGGGCGCATGGAGATGAAGGCGATCGAGATACCGGCCAGCGTCCCGAGCAGCGCCGCCCGCGGGGTAAACCGGCGGATGTAGGGACCCACGAACGCGCCGGCCAAGACGATCAGCCCGATGATGAACGACCACGCCAGGCCGGCCTCCCAAGCCCGGATCGGATCCTTCGTCGCCAGGAAGATCGGCAGCATGATCACGAAGGTGACGATTAACATGTGCGGCACGCTCGGGCCGTAGGGCATCGCGCAAACGTCGTCGCGGTTCTCCCGGCGGCCCAGCCGGCGCGCCAGGAGGGTGTAGTACCCGTTGCCGATCAGCAGCTGGATCCCGAGCGCGGGCAGGATGATCCCGAATACGTCGCCCTTGGGGATCTGCACGACGCCCACGCACAGCGAGGCCAGTACCAGCACGTTGACCAGCACGTTGAACCCGAGGCCGAACGCCGCGTTGAGGTCACCGCTGACCCACCAGGGCAGCCGCATGCTCGCCGACCCGTTGTTGTTGGCTTGTGTCCTCATGTCGATCGACTCCGTCCGCGACTGGTGGCCGCACCGACCGCGGCCGGGTTGACTGCACTGAGCGCCTCGAGGTAGGCCGCCGACGGCGAGACCCAACCGAAGATGCCGCCCTGGGCTGCGATCATCGCCAGTCCGGCCTCCTGGAACTCGGGGAAGTAGGAGCCGACGCAGTCGGCGAGCACGAGGCACTCGTAGCCGCGGTCGTTGGCCTCCCGGACCGAGGTGTGCACGCACACCTCGGTGGTGACGCCGGTGACGATCAGGCTGGTGATGCCGGCGATCTGCAACAGCTCATGTAGCTCGGTGGCGTAGAAGGAACCCTTGCCCGGTTTGTCGATCACGACCTCGCCAGGCAGCGGCGCGAGCTCGTCGACGATGTCGTGGCCGTACTCGCCGCGGATCAGGATCCGGCCCTTCGGTCCGAGGTCACCGATCCGCATCGTTGGGTTGCCTCGGTTGAGCTTGGCCGGTGGGCAGTCAGTGAGGTCGCTGCAGTGACCCTCGCGGGTGTGGATGACGGTCATTCCGGCCGCCCGGGTGGCGGCCAGCACCTCCTGCAGCGGGGGGATCACCTCCCGCAACAGGCCGACGTCGTTGCCCAGCGACTCCCCGAAACCCCCTCGCTCGACGAAATCGCGCTGCATGTCGATGAGCAGCAGCGCGGTCCGTGCGGGCTCGAAGCTGAACGGGCCTGGATCGGCGGGCAAGGTGAGCCGGTCAGCCGGCATGATGATCTCCTGTGATGGTGGCGGCCAGCACCGCGTGGTAGGTGGCCACACAGCCGAAGACCCCGCCCTGCATGGTGACCATTCGCAGTGCCGCGGTGTGGTTGCCCAGCTCGGTAGCCCCGGTGCAGTCGGAGAGGATCAGGCACTCGTAGCCCCGGTCGTTGGCCTCGCGCATGGTGGTGTGCACGCAGACGTCGGTGGTGATCCCGGTCAGCACGAGGTGGGTTATGCCCTTGGTGCGCAGCACCAGATCCAGCGCAGTGGCGTAGAACGAGCCCTTCCCGGGCTTGTCGATCAGGACCTCGCCCGGCTGCGGCGCCACCTCGGGCACTATCTCCCAGCCCGGCTCGCCGCGGACCAGGATCCGGCCCCGCGGGCCGGGGCTGCCGATCTCGGCACCGATCTGCGCCGAGCGCCACCGCTTGTTGGCGGGCAGGTCGGACAGGTCGGGGCGGTGACCCTCCCTGGTGTGGATCACCAGCATGCCGATGGCCCTGGCGTGCGCCAGCATCCGCGCCGTCGCGGGCAGCCCGGCGCGGGTCAGGCCGATGTCGTATCCCATTCGGTCGACGTAGCCGCCGGGGCCGCAGAAATCGACCTGCCAGTCGATGCACATCAGGGCAGCCCGGTCGGCGGGCACGGTGCCGTCGTAGGGCCACGGATACGGGTCAGCGGCGACTGGTCCCAGCCTGGGATGGCGCAGTGCAGCGAGGTGGTCGAGGGTGCGGGTCATGGAGTGCTCCAACCGATCGTCAGCCGGATTCCGACGGACAGCAACAGGGGTTCGGAGAACGCGGGACCGATCAAGGTGACGCTGGCTGGTCGCCCGTCAGCGGTCCGCCGAGCCGGCACCGTGAGCGCCGCAAGGTCGAGCAGGTTGACGAACTGGGTGTAGCGGCCGAGCACGGTGTTGCGCCGCACCGGCTCCATGGCGATCTCCTCCACGGTGAACGTGGTGGGCACGGTAGGCATGATCAGCAGCTGCGTGTGCTGCCAGAGCTGGTCGGTCCAGCGCTGCAGCTCCTTAAGGCGGTGCCAGGCCCGGAAGGTGGCCACGGCGTCGAACTGCCTGCCGGCCTCGATCACCTGCCGGGTGATCGGCAGGATGTCGTCGGCGTGCGCGGCGAGGAATCCCTCCAGCTCGGCCAGCCGCTCGGCGACCCACGGCCCCTGGTAGAGCAACTCGCCCGACTCGAGCAGCGGGCTGATCGTGATCGGTGTGATGCTGTCTGCGTGTTCGCCGGCCCGGGCCACGGCGACGTCGAAGGCGTCGCGCATCGCGTCGTCGCCCTCGAAGTCCAATTCTGTCGCGATGGGCACGGCAAGCCGTACCCGTGAGTGGCGATCAGCCTTATAGCGGTGGCTCATTTTGTTACCTATACTCGCGGTATGGGCACACGCGGCGATCGTAGAGGTGACGGGTCGGGGCGTCGGCTAGTGCTGGATTCCTATGCGCGGCTGTCGCGCAACGTCTCGGGTGAGTTGGAGAAGGTAGAAGAGCAACACGCGGACAACCAGCAGGTGATCGAGCGTCTGGGTGGCGTGTTGGGGGTGGAGCTGACCGATGATGATCTGTCAGCGTGGAAGCCCAGCGTGCGGCGCCCGGATTGGGAGCGGCTGCTTGCGAGGTTGGCGTCGGGGGAAGCCGATGGTGCGGTGGTGTGGCATGTGGACCGGTTGCTGCGGTTGCCGCGGGATCTGGAGCGACTGTTGGAGTTCTCGGATCGGGGCCTGACGCTGGGGTGCGCGCATGGCCAGTGGGATCTGGCTGATCCGAATGATCGGTTCATTTTGCGGGTGGAGGTCGCGCATGCGTGCCGGTCGTCGGATGACGCGTCGCGGCGGATCCGGCGGCGGTTTGAGACGTTGCGGCGTAACGGGGTGGCGCACGCGGGCGGGCGCTCCTTCGGGTTCCCCGGCCGCGAGCGCATGCCCGGCGCGGACGGCGCCCGCGTCGAGGTCCCGGCGGAGGTGCTGGTGGCTGAGCAGGCCGCGATTCGGGACGCGACGGCGGCGGTGCTGGCCGGAGCGTCGTTTACCAGCGTGGCTGCCGAGTGGAACTTGGCGGGGTTGCCCACGGCGGGGGGCAAGGTGTGGACCCCGGTGCTGGTGCGCGAGGTGCTCTCCCGGCCCCGCAACGCCGGGCTGGTGGAGCATGACGGGGTGGTGGTGGGGCAGATGCCCGGCGAGCCGATCGTCGACCGCGGTGACTTCCAGCGGTTGCGGGCGATGTTGTCGGGGCGGCGGCGGGGCCGCCCACCGGGCGAGCGGTACACCGCCTCGGGGGTGCTGCGTTGCGGGCTGTGCGGGCGCGGCTTGAACGGGCGCCCGCACGCGGGCACCTACCCGGATGGTTCGCCCCGGCGGCAGTATCACTGCAACAAGAGGTCCCGGGGGTGTGGCGGGGTGGCCGCGGATGTCCGCGCGGTGGACCGTGAGCTGCGCTCGTTCGTGATGCGGCGGCTGTCGGACCCGAGGCATGCGGCGGCGGTCGCGGCGGCCCGCGCCCGGGTGGCCGATCGGCTCACCGCGGTCGTCACGGAGATCGCCGATTGTGAGGCGATTGGGGAGGCGCTGGCGGATCGGTTGGGCCGCCGGGAGATCACCCTGGCGGCGTTCGACAAGGCCAACCAGCCGATCGCCGCTGATCTAGCCCGGTTACGTGCCGAGCGGGATTCTCTGGCGGTGGGGGAACCGGCCGGTCCGGTGGCGGTGCTGGACGCGGCGACGGTGGGGGCCCAGTGGGACGCCGCGGAACCGGCCGAGCGGCGGGGTCTGCTGGTCGCCGCGCTGGGATCGCTGCACCTGGTGCTCGATCCCGCCCCGAAGGATGGGCGACGGGTGTTCAACCCGGCCCGGGTCCGCCTCGCCGACCCGAACACCACCCTTGCCGCTCCCGCGGGCTGAGGTGCCTACCGCAGAGTGCTCAGGCGGCGCGGCGCTGGCCGGTGGCATCCGGGACCGGGTGACCGGTCGCGGAGTGGATGCGACGCAGCACGATGCCCAGGGTGGCGATCTGGGTGCTGCTGAGCGGGGGCAACGCGGCGCAGATCACCTCCCAGTAGCCGGCGTTGTCGCCCGGGTCGCTGGTGGTGTGCAGCGCAGCGGGTGGGCAGCCCAGCGCCTCGGCGAGCCCGGTGACCAACCCGGGACACGGACTGGCCCGGCCAGTCTCGATCGTCGCCACGACCTCAACGATGGTGTTGGCGGCACTCGCGAGCCCGGGGCGGTCCCAGCCGCGGAGGTGACGATAAGCGCGCAGCCGCGCCGGGCAGAACACCGCCACCGGCAAGGAGGGGGGTCACGTCCGACCACCACCCCCGCTGGGTCGCTGTCGTCGCCATCCTCATGACAAGTTCCCGCTGGATGCCGACTCGGGGTACGCCCAGGAAGGACCCGCAACCCGTTGAGCAGCATCGTTGGCAACCGCAGCCCCTTCCCGCCTAGACGGAATCCGGGCAGGTAACTCGGCAGGTCGGTGCGCGGGCCTGCCACCATGGAGCGCACCGCGGGGCGCGGGCCGGGGACAGGAACAAGGCGAGCGTGAGATCACGGGCGACGGACCTTTCAGAGGTGGGGCGTGCGGCTCACCTCTGAAGTCCAAATATAACGCCGTTATTCGGTCCCGCGGCCGGGTTCATCTCCCGCGAAGGACTCAACGGCGTCGGCAAGACCTACCTGACCACCCGCCTGGTCGCTGCCACCGATCACGGTCAGCCACCGCTGATCGTCGAAGGGTTCTTACACCGCCCCGACAACGACAATCTCGGGCGGTGCCTGCTGCGCACCCTGGTCACCGCCTCCCACGGGGAGTGACTCCTGCGCGCCGGTTTCCCCAGCGGTTAATGATCTGTCGGGTTCGAGAGCCCCAGGTGAGATTCCACACGGCATGCTCGTTGAGTCGTTGGCGATTCGCGGGCTGGTGGGGGCAGGTTTGGGTTTCTTGTCTGGGCGGCGTCGCTTGTCGCGCGCGTAGATGACCGCTTGTTTGCCCTCGCCGGGGCTGCGGCGGTCCACCTCGAACAGGAGGATGTCCCGAGTTCCGTGGAACTTCGGTGGCGGCCCAGTGATCATCAGGCTGCGGTAGCGGTGTCAGTGTGCCTGGTGGTGCCGACAGTTTCGGTGACGCGCTCCAGCGTGTCGCGCAGGGATCGCAGGTGCATGTGGCCGTTGACGCGGCGGAACTGCTTGCCGGCCTCGACCATCCCGGCGGCGCACCAGCGCAGCGCCATCGTCCCGTCCCGCCAGCGCTTGACGTTGCTCGCGTGCGTGCGGCAGATCGAGATCATCGACTCCACGGCGTTGGTCGAGCGGAGGGTTCTGGCCAGCGTGGGCGGGATGTCGAGCCGCAGCACGGTCAGGGTCTCGGCCATGCCCTCGCGCAGGCTCGCTGCGGCGCCGGGGTGGGTGCGGTCCAGCTCGGCGGCCAGCGCGCACAGTTCGGCCTCGGCGGCCAGGGCGGAGTCCGCGTGATAGGCCCGGCGCATCTTGGCTGTGACGGTCGAGCGCAGCTTGTCCGGCAGTCGATCTTGAACGTTTCTGATCTTGTGAAGTTGGCATCGGGCGAGCACCGGGCGGTCGAACACGTCGAGGACCGCGCGGCGCAACGCCTTCGAGCCGTCGAGCACGGCCAGGATGGGCTTGGTGACGTCCAGGCCGCGCTCGCGCAACCCCACGATCAGCTCGGTGACCAGGGTCGTGTTCTCCGTCGAGCCCTCGACCAGCGACAACGGGTGCTTGGTGCCGTCGATGTCGATCCCCAGGGCGACCACGCAGGTGTGCTCGCCGAAGTGCACCCCATCCACCATGAACGCCACCAGGTCCAGTGTGGACAGATCAGCGGCGAGCAGCTCAGCCAGCGCGGTCTCGGTCTGCGCGACACCGCCGACTTGGAGGTGCTGGTGGCTGCCTTCTCGGTGCGCGCCCCGACCGGTTCGAGCGCAACCGGGTAGCGCCGGGTCGACAGGCCGGCGAGCATCCGGTCCATCGCCATCCGACCGAGGATCTCGGTATCGGAGAACAGTTCGTAGGCCGGGACCGCCACCTCACCCGAGCCGTCGACCGCGCGCATCCGCGGGCGCTCGACAGGTACCCGGCGCCCGCCCAGCGTCACCGACCCGGCACCGTGACCGTGTCGGGTCGCCCTACGATCAGCGTCGTGGCGGCCCTTGGGCCCACACGCCGCGCTCACGTCCTGCTCCATGATCGCGTTCATCACCTGCAGCCCGGTGCCGACCGCGAGGGCCAGCAGCCCCTCGCGCATGTCCTCGACAATCTCGCCCAGCGCCACGGTCACCGTCTCCGGCACGGCCAGCCGACTCGTGTCGATCTTGTCGCTCTGGTAATTCTTGCTCACGGCGGTCCCCTTCCAGGTGTTCTTGGTCGTTCACCCGAGTGCCTACCCCATGGCAGGTCTCAGGTGGGGGACCGTCACCCAAGTTCCACGAGAGTCGGGACAACCTCTCGAACAGCGTGGTCGCGGCCAGTAGTTCGCTGAGTTTGGCATAGCCATAGTTGCGCGAGTCGAAGTCCGAGCGTTGTTTGGTGATGATGTGGCCGACGTTCGCGAGCGGTGCCCAGCCGTCGTCGTCGGAGGCCGCGTCGATGGCGTTGCGCAGCTGGTTCACCAACGCGGTGTCTGCTTTGAGCTGCGCGGCGGAGGTGGCTGGTTTTGGTTTCAGCGCCGCGTCTCCTGGCACGGTGGGGCTTCCGGGATAGGCGAGGTTCTCGGTGTAGATAAACTTGTCGCAGGCCGCGACGAAGGGCTTGGGTGTTTTGCGTTCGCCGAATCCGTACACGGTCAGGCCGGACTCGCGCAGACGCGCGGCCAGCCGAGTGAAATCGCTGTCGCTGGATTCTCTGAACCCGTCGGGGTTGTAGCGGGCGCCGAATTTCCAAGGAGTTAGCTCCGACTTGTAGCAACACGTGCCGTCTCATGATGGGCGGCGAGGCTGGTCGGTATTGGAAATTCAGCGCCTGCTCCACTGCAACACCGACTATGAGCTGGTGCGAACAGTCAACACGGCATCGCTCGGCATCCGAAGCTCTGCATCGCCACTCTCGGACACCAGGAGAGTGAACCGGCCCAGCTGGACCAGTCCATGGGTGGCTGGCTCCGTTGCCTCGATGAGGGCGGCTGCGCCAAGCAGGTCACGCAACTCGAAGGTGGTCTGAGGATTGCGCCGACTCGTCACGGGCGAAGGCATACCCACCAGATAAGCAAGACGCGGGTCTTCGGCAGTCTTGAACAGGCTGCGGTTGACCACCCGCGTCTTGCCCTCGGGCACCTCGGCGTGATGCTCCGCGCCCGTTACCGCCCAGGCTCCTTGGATCTGATCCTGGAAGACTCCGATGAGGACTCGGACGCGGTCGGCCTTGTCCGCGTCCATTGCCCACCGCTCGCTGGCTGCCTCTTCCCACGTCATCTCGTCTGCAAGGACGCGAGGACCGGTCTGGTGCAGCCACACAGCCGCAACAAGGTCGTCGGCCTGATACTTGTTCTTCGTTGCCATGCAAGACATGGTATCCGATAGAATTAAGTATCGGCAAGTTACCTTCAGGTATCTCTAATCCGGGGTTGACGGAGGTGCCTTGACCACCTCTGTGCGGACCGCGATCTGACCGAAGGTCGGCATGCCGAGGCTGACAGCGGTGGATCGGCGGGCTGCTTCGGCGTCGAGCTGGGCCAGCTTGTCCTGTGCGCCGGCGAGGCTGATCTGGAGTCCCTCTGCCTCCCCGAGCCAGCCCTCGCGTTTGGCCTCGATGATGCGGGCGATGAGGTTGTCGCGGATCTCGGCAAGCCGGTCTCGTTGGGCGGGGTCGGGCCATAGCATGGGGCATCGGACGCATGCGTGCTCGTGGATGCACGGGGTGCCGAACGCCCGACCGCAGGTTCCGGTGGACCTTGCGTCGTTCGAAGTGGCCGAGGAACTCCTGCCATTCCTTGTCAGTGGGCACCCGGTATTCCTCGCTGGGGCGCAGTGACCGCCGTCGGGAGAGGAAGGCCAGGTGGGACTGGATGGCCTCCTCGGGATAGATGGCCTTGTAGCCCATAGTGACGTTGATGTCGGTGTGGCCCGCGACGACCTGGGCGATGTGCGGCGGGAGTCCATTGAGGACGGCGTCAGTGATGAACAACCGCCTTCTTCCCGCACCGGGCGTGTGCGGTTGGGTTCGTGTGGCGATTGAGCAGGACGGCTTTCGTGATCACGTTCGCCACCCGGGCGATGGCGTGTGTTGCGTTACGGCCGTGTTGGAGCGTCCTCGATAGCACCCGTTGGTGTGCATGTCAGCTGCGTGATCCGATGGTGGTGGCCGCTCGGGGAGCCGCGTGACCCGGCTGGCTGCGGCGGCGGAGTCACGCAGCCGTGTGATCTCGTCGTATTGCGCGGCCAGCCGAGCGAGGGCTTGGGCGCGGAAGTCGGTGAGTTCATCATTCGCGTTGGCCGACTGGGCTAGGAGGCCGCTGAATAAT
>QHBY01000236.1 GCA_003244245.1 Pseudonocardiales bacterium | reverse complement strand
CGATTATTCAGCGGCCTCCTAGGTGAACGGTCTGGTCGTCGCGGCGGTCGTCAAACGTGCGGCCGTCGATGGTGAAACGCATCCCCATACCGCCCGTGCCACCCATGCCCATGGCGAAACTGAGCTCGCGGTGCGCGTTGGCGGGTCCCGGCGGGATGGGCGGGGCGGGCAGCGTTGCCGGGAGCGGCGACGAGGAGACGGCCGGTCCGGCGACGGCGAGGGTGGCCAGGATGATCGGGCCGGTCGCCCGGTCTCCCATCATGCCGCTCATCATGCCGGTGCCGCGCTGGTAGGGGTCGGCGACCAGTGTGTACTGGCCAGCTCTGGTGGGGTGGACGATGACGTCGGCGCGGTTGGCCGGGGAGAGCACGACCCGGTCGCGGTCGATGGGGGCGGGCAGGAACGCGCCGTCCTGGGCGATCTGGGTCAGTGGGTGGTCGGTCAGGTGTAGTGAGAGCACTCGCGAGGTGCAGGCGTTGATGATCCGCCAGCGCTGGATCGCTCCCGGTGCCGAGGGGATGACGGGTTGGTGCTGGCCGTTGAGCAGTACCAGCTCGCCTTGCCGGCCCATCATCTTGTCCATTGCGCCGACGGTGACGACGCGGCCAGCGGCGTCCAGGGTGGTGTCGGTGACCAGGAGTACCCGGTCATTGGTGACCGGCAGCGCGGGGCCGTGATCGACTAGCAGTGCTCCCGCGAGGCCGCCGAAGAGTTGGTCGGCGATGTAGCCGTGGTGGTGTGGGTGATACCAGTAGGTGCCGGTCGGATGGTCAGCCGGAATGCGGTAGGAGTAGTCGAACGCCGAACCGGCAGCGATGCTGAGGAACGGATTGTCCCCGTTCCCCTGCGGGGAGACGTGGAGGCCGTGGGTGTGCAGGTTGGTCGGTACGTCGAGGTGGTTGATCAGCCGGATGCGGAGTAGGTCTCCCGGCGCCACGCGCAGTGTCGGCCCCGGTGTGGTGGTGTTGTACCCCAGCGCTGAGGTGTCCCGCCCGGCCAGCCGGGCTCCTGCTGCGGCGGTCAGCTCCACGTCCAGCAGGCCGTCGCGGCTGGCTAGCACCGCGGGTTCGGCGAGCACGTGACCGCTGGTACCGGGCGGCAACCGGCCGCTGCCGGCTGGGGCACCCAGGCCGGAGACCCACCCGGTCGTGCCGACCGCGACCCCGGCCGTCCCTAATCCGATCACACCGAGCGCACGGCGACGGGTGATCGGTGCCCGGGTCACGACAGCTCAGCGCGGCGGCGCCGGTAATCGTCCTCCTCTATCTCCCCGCGGGCGAAACGGTCATCCAGGATCTGCCGAGCCGATGAGCCCCGCTCAGCACCCACCGGCCCCGGCGGTCGGCCCTGTGCCAGCCGCACCACCCCGTAAATGAGGAGCAGCAGACTGACCAAGATGAGTACCGGCCAGAACCACATCCAGCCGTACATCCAGCCATTCATCATCATCGCCACACCGCCTCCCCCACATACTACCTCTGTACGTAGATCGTAGTCGGAGGCTGTGATGATCGCCTCGGGTTAGCCGTCGGGATAGATGAACCGGCGGTGGATGAGGTGGGTGCGGTCGGTGAGGGTTTCGGTGCTGATCCGCCCGTTTCTGTCGAGGGTGAGTGCGACGTTGATTGCCGCGGCGGGGTATCCCAGTGCGAGCCGGACCGGCTGGCCATCGTGGGAGATCCGGACGGTGATCGGCGCGGTACCTGAGGCGTAGGGTTCCTGGGACACGAAGAACGATCCGTCGAGGTCGAGCCGTTGCGGCGCGCCTGGACCGGTGGTGGTGTCGCTGGTGACCGTTTCGTAGACGGTGATGCGGTCAGCCGTGCGCAGCGCCGCGACCGCGCGGGTCAGCTCGTCGGCGCCGGGTTGAGCGGGCCACGGGATGACCATGCTCGCGGTGCCGCCGCGCCAGCTGGGTGCGTTCACGCGCAGTGTTAGCACGTTGTCGCCGTCGCGCCAGCCCACGGTGGACACGAAGCAACCCGGGCCGCACCCACGGAACTCCAGGGCGGTGGTGCCGGAACGGTTGGCGCTGACCTGGCCGGACAGTGTGTAGTCCGGCGCGGGCTGGGGTGCGTAGTAGTCGCCCCGTCGGGGCGTGGACAGTCGCACCACCAACTGGTCCTGGCTGGCTGAGACGCTGACGCCGACCTGGCCGATCATGGTACCCAGTGGCACCACCAGACCGTGCGGTGGCGGTGGGGTGGGTTGTTGGCTGCTGGCCGGCGCGGTGGAGACCAGGACAGCGCTCAGGGCGAGCACGGCGACCAGCACGGTGCTTTCGACCCGAGTCAAGGTGCGTACTCGATCGAACCGATCCTGCGGGCCCAGTGAGTGGCGCAGAGTCCGGCGTGCGGCTAGCGCCATTCCGACGGCAATGGCGACGAGGGCGAGCTTGATCAGCAGGACCTGCCCGTAGGTGCTGGTCAGCACTGCGGAAAGGGGCACGAGCAGGAGTGCGGTGATCGTGCCGGTGCCGATGGCGATGACGAACATCCACGCCGCGAGCCGGAGGTAACCGAACAGCACCCAGCGCATCGCGGGTGGTTCACCGCGCCAGGCGAGCGCGGCGCGGACCACGTGCAGCAATGCCCCCACCCAGAGGGCCACGGCGGCCAGGTGGACGCCGATCAGTACCGCTCCCCAGCCGGGAGCGGCGACGTTGGCGTGCGAGCGCAACCCCTCGGCGACCGCGACCGCCGCCAACGGCAGCACCGCCCACACCCGAGCACCCCCGCCTCCGCCGGCAGCCAGTCCGGCAGCCACCGCCAGGCCGAGGGCCTCAGCGAGCAGGAGCTGTCCCGCTCGGCTCTGCCACAGGCTGCTCACGGCGGCGGTGTCGGTGACCAGCAGCGCCGCCAATCCCACGACACCGGCCAGGCCGAGTAGCGCCCCGGGCAGGATCCACGACCGTATCGGCGGCAAGGTGGGTTTCTCGGCTCGTACCGAGGTGGTGAACCGCTCGCCGATCACGCCACCCAGCGCCACCGCGAGACCGGTGAACAGCAGCCAGCGCAGCACCGCATCGCCCCAGGAGACCGGCTGGGCGCCACTGCTAGTGCCGGCACCGGAGATCGCGGTGCCCACCGCGAAGCGGAACTCCTGGTCGACCAGGTCACCGTCGGAGCCGGTCACTTGCCAGCGCACCAGGTAGGTGCCCGGCGGCAGCACACCGGTAAGGCTTGCAGTGACGATCGTCCCGTCGCGGGCCGTGCTCGCCGGCCCCATAGGCATCGGGTGGCCGTCACTGTCCAGCACCGCGACGGCGTGCGGGCGGACCGTGACGGCCTCTCCGAACACCAAGGAAATGACCGGAGGTGATGTCGGGACCGCGGTGTCGGCGGCCGGGTCGGTGAACAACAGCGTCGGATGAGCGTTGGCCGGCGTCGCACCGCCGAGCACCGTGGCCACCGCAATGACCAGCACAACGGCAACCCGGCGCCACAAGGGCGCGACGGCGCTCATGCGTGTGCGGAGCGTTCCTGGCGGCGCTGGTCGAGGGTGCGGCGCAGTTTGCGTTCCGAGATCCGCCCGAAGGAGAAGGACTCGCGGTCGACGAGCACGCCGGGGGCGAACAGCACGCCCGTGCGAGCCGCCAGCAGCTGCCCTTCCTCGGCGGCTAGGTCGATCTCGGTGATCTCTAGCGGATAGTCGGCCCCGACTCGGCTCAGGACCTCCTTGGCGTGATCGCAGAAGCCACAGGAGGACTGGGTGAGCAGGGTGATCTGGATCGGGTGGGTCACGGTGTCCGTTCCCGGGCCAGGTCGGCGAGCATCCGATCGGTGGGTAGGAACATCGTGTAGTTGGGTGCGCCGCCGTAGTCGGCGCGCCAGCGGATGATCCCGTCGGGGCCGACCAGCACGAAGCTGTGGCCGTTGCGCATGTCGCCCATCATCCCGTACTGGTTGGCCTGGTAGGCCCGGGAAACCTGCAGGGTCGGGTCGGACAGCACCGGGGTGGACAGGTTCTCATCGGTCACTTTGCGCCCGATCAGGTTCGCCGGGTCGGTGGTGATCGACACCACCGTGTCCACACCCGCGGTGCGCAGCTCGGTCTGGTGC
The DNA here is from genome assembly GCA_003244245.1 of Pseudonocardiales bacterium. GTDB lineage: Bacteria > Actinomycetota > Actinomycetes > Mycobacteriales > Pseudonocardiaceae. Next base: position 6,851 of record QHBY01000236.1, on the reverse strand, counting down.
TTTTCCAGATCCTTGATCTGGTCCCAGCACGGCTCACAGGACAGCCCCTCCTGGAAATACAGCAACACAGTCTTGCCGCGGAAGTCAGCCAGGCTGACCTGCGCCCCGCTGCCCGACGGCAGGGTGAACGCGGGAGCCGTGGCGCCCGCACGGGGCTGGCCGGCTACGTGCGGGTAGCCGCTGTTGCCCGCCGCGCCGCTCTGCTTGTTCTGGGAACTCTGGTAGATCAGGTACAGCACGCCTACGGCGAAGACGACGAGGACAGCCACCCCGATGATCGTTGCTCGTCGACGACCCGTCGATCCGTTGCGCAGCTGCTGGACCTCTGTAGCGGGAGGCCCGGCGGCGGTCGTACCGCTGCTGTTGCTCACGTCAGTTCTCCTCAACGGTGACGGAAGTGGGTGAGGGCTCGGCGACGTCGTCAGTGACGTTCGCAACGGGGGTCTGTTGGGAACGGAGTACGCGGCGGATGAGCAGGGTGAAGCCCCCCACCAGCACCGCGGCGAGGATCCAGCCGGGAATCCAGGCCAGGGCGCCTAGGACGCTGGCGCTGATGTGTTGTAGCCAGGCGCTGAGCTCGGTCTGCCAGCCCCCGCTGGACATGCCTGGGCCGGTGAACGCCAACACCACCGACAGCAGGCCCATGCCGACCATCAACAGGCCACTGGCCGCGCTGCCCAGCGCCATCTCGCGCTGCCAACGCCCGAGCCCTACCCGCACAGTCCGGTCGGTCAGTAGCCGGGCGGCGCGCTCGCGGCGCCGGTCCCAGGCCAGCGCGACCAGCGCCAGCGGCGTGACCATCCCGGCGACGTAAGCACCACCGATTGCCAGCGCCACCGGGAACGACGCAGCGGCGCCGGAGAGGATGGCGACGCCGGCCAGGACCGGCGCGCAGCAGGCGCTGGCCGCACCCGAGAACGCGCCGAGCACGTAGGCCGAGCTGAAACTGCCCTCCTTCACGGCGCGGCCCCCGGGCATCGGCAGGTTGGGTTTCCACCCGGCCAGGACCGCGACCCCACCGGCGATCATCAGCGCACCCCCGAGGGAGAAGATCCACAGGTGCTGGGTGACCAACAGGCTGCTCAATGCCGTCGCGCCCAGCCCGATCGGCAGGATCACCGTGCCCACCCCAGCCCCGAACACCAACGTCGCGGGCACGACACCGCCCCGATGGCGGAATCCGGTGGCCAGGTAGGCGGGCAGCATCACCGACACGCAGCACGGCGCTAACAACGCGACCACGCCACCGAGGAACGCGGCCAGCAGCGTCGTCCCGAACAGCACCTCACCCACCGCGCCGCACCCCCCTCCTGGTCCATGGGCCCGTCCGGGCATCCACACTCACGGTAAGCGCTCCGCGTCCCAGACTCACTACCCAATCTACGGTCTCTGTACGTAGATAGTAGTTTGTGGGTGTGTGGTGGTTGTTCGCCAGCCGTAGGCTGGTGGGCAGGCAAGAGCAGGAGGGCAGTGTGCGCGGGTTCGGTGAGCTCGAAGCGGTGGTGATGGATCGGCTGTGGAGCCGCGCGGGCAAGACGACGGTCCGTGAGGTGTTCGAGGAACTGCGCCAGCAGCGGGAGATCGCCTACACCACGGTGATGTCCACGATGGACAACCTGCACCGCAAGGGCTGGCTGTCCCGGCAGCGCAACGGCAAGGCGTTCAGCTACTGGCCAGTCCACACACGTGAGGAGTACAGCGCCCGGTTGATGCGTGACGCGCTGGATGGCGGCGGGGATCCTGGTTTGGTGCTGACCCACTTTTTGGAGCAGATCAGCGACGAGGAGTCCGCGACGCTGCGCACGGCGCTGCAACGGCTGACCTCAACGTTGGACGTCGAATGAGCGTCGCGGTCTGCCTGCTGCTGTACAGCTTCACCGTCGCGGTCCTCGGGCCACGGCTGCTCACCCGGTTGACCCGCGCGGGAGTGGCGCCGCGCCTGGGGGTGGTCGCGTGGCTGGTCGCGATCGGCAGCGTGGTGGGTTCCTGGATCATCGCCGTGGTCTTCCTGGCTGTCGAGCTGTTCCGCGATGCGGACCAGCCGGGCCACGCTGTCGTCAGCAGCTGCTTGGCCACGTTGCGAGAAGCCGCCGCCGGTCGTGCCGGCGTGCTCGTCCAGATCGGGCTGTTTCTGCTCGCCACGGTCGCCGTGGCGGCTGTGGCTGTCTTGGTTTGGCGCCTGAGCCGGTCGTTGCTGCGGGCGCGGGCGAGCACCCATGAGCACGCGCGGATGACCCGCATCGCTGGACGGCACATCGACGGGTTGGAAGCGGTGGTTCTCGACGCCCCGCAACGCGTCGCCTACTGCGTCCCGGGCCGACCGAACACGATCGTGGTCACCAGCGCCGCGGTGGACGCCCTCGATGCGCGCCACCTGGATGCGGTGTTGTCCCACGAGCGCGCCCACCTGGCCGGGCGCCACCACCTGATCCTGGCGCTCACCCGCGGTCTGGCCACAATCCTGCCCAGGATCCAGCTGGTCACCATCGGAGCGGCCGAGGTCGCTCGGCTGCTGGAGATGTGCGCCGACGACGCCGCGGCCCGCGCCCACGGACCTGCCACCGTGCTCGGGGCACTGCTGGCCCTGTCCGGTGCCGCCCCGATCCCCAGCAGCGCGTTGGGCGCGACAGGTATCGGCGTGCTCGCCCGGGCAACCCGCCTGGCCACCCCACCCCGGCCCGCCCAGCGGATCCGGGTTCGGCTGATGCTGGCCGCGGTGTCGGTCCTGCTCGCGGTCGGTCCGGTGCTCACGGTGCTGTTGACCGCGACCGGTGTCGCGCTGTGCGGCCCGGTAGTCGGGTGAGCGGACGGTCCCCGCAGCAGCCGGCACCCACGGCTGCCCACCGCACCTGCGCACGGCGTGACCAGCTCTAGGAGATCAAGCCAAGCGTTTTCAGGAGGCAACCGTGCGCCAACCCGGCACCGAGGAGATCGAAAAGATCTTCGACAAGATGTCCAGCCGCTACGACCGGGACATCGGCTTCATCGAGCGGCTCATCTTCGATGGCGCCCGATCCTGGGCAGTCTCGCAAGCCCGCGGGGAGGTAATCGAGATCGGTGTGGGAACAGGGCTCAACCTCCCGCTCTACGGCCCCTCAGTGACCCAGGTCATCGGTGTCGACCTGTCCGAGGGGATGCTCGGCGTGGCCCGCAAACGGGTAGCCGGCCAACAACTGGACGGTGTGGAACTGCGCCACGGCGACGTGCAAACCCTGGACCTGCCCGACGACAGCGCCGACACCGTCGTCTCCACCCTCACGTTCTGCTCGATCTCCGATCCGCTGATCGCCAGCCGGCAGGCCTACCGGGTGCTGCGCCCCGGCGGGAGGTTCGTCCTCGCCGAACACGGACCCTCCACCAGTGCCATCGGCTGCGCCGTCATGCGAGCCATCGAACCGTTGACTACCCGATTCCTGGCCGACCACCTCACCCGCGACCCCGTGCCCTACCTCAAGGAGGCGGGCTTGACCGTGGACGAAGTCCATCGGGGCGGTCGCGGCGGCATCATGTTCCGTGTCCTCGCCCACAAGGACCATGGATAGCCGGTCGCGGCCAAAGAAGGCCGCCGAGCCTGGCGCGGCCAGCACTGCTGCTGAGAAGCCCGCGAGGTGATGGTGGTTCGTTCGCTGCTGCTGTTCGTCCTTGCGGCGCTGACGGAGATCGGCGGGGCCTGGCTGGTCTGGCAGGGCGTTCGCGAACACCGGGGCTTGCTCTGGATCGCCGCAGGTGTCCTCGCTCTGGGCGCCTACGGTTTCGTCGCGGCCTTCCAGCAAGATCCGCACTTCGGGCGCGTTCTGGCCGCCTACGGTGGCATCTTCGTCGTCGGCTCCCTGGCCTGGGGCGTGGTAGTGGATAGGTTCCGCCCGGACCGTTACGACCTTATCGGTGCCCTCATCTGCCTGATCGGCGTTGCCGTGATCATGTACACGCCGCGGACGAGCCCGGATGACGACGCCCGCGGTGATCGATATCACGGCAGCGGTGAGGCCCGATAGCCGAGCTGTTCGATGGTGCTGATCACATCCTCCGGGCGGCTTTGGGTGAGGTCGAGTTCTACGGTGCTCAGTCCCGCCTTCACCCGGGTCTGGGTGCTACGGACGCCGTGGAGCCTGACGATGCCCGTGCTTCCCGAAGAAATCACTACGGCGTCGCTGCGGCGGCGGTGGCGCGGTTATGACCCCACCCAAGTCGAGGCGTTGCTGAGTCGGATCGGGACCGACTACAGCGGCGCCCTCGACCGGATCGCCACCCTCGCCGAGGAACGCGCCCGATACCGAGCCGACCAGCAACAACTACAGCGCCGGCTCGACGGGATCGGCGACTCCGAAGCCCAGGCCGGTCTACACGCTTGGCGTGCCCAACTGGCCGCACGGCGCGTAGCGCGCCAGGTAGTCGCGGGTGCGGTGTAACAGGTCGGCCAGCGCCGGCTGGCCGGCACGGATTTTATCTGCGATCGAGGTATCAGGCGGAGTCAGTGGGTGCTCTTACTCGTGGTGACGTTGTAGTGGAGCAGGCCGCACCGCATGAACAACCCCGAGGCTTGGCCCGTCAGATCCCAGGGAGCAGGTAACTATGACCACCGCGACTCTTCATCGGCCGCTGAGGTTTCGGGATCTTGTGAGGCCCTTTGCCCCGATGGCTGCGCCGGTCCCGGCGCAACGCAAAGACCAGGCGAGCCTGTCACAGGATGAACGAGGGTATTTCCTCCTCGCCTTGAACACGCTCCTCCGCCAGGGTACCTATGCGCAACTGGTCGCCATTCACTCTGATATGACACATACTATGCACAACATGGGCGACGGGAGTCCCGAGGCGGCGCTCGGCCAGCAGCGCTTCCTGCCGTGGCACCGCGTCTACCTGTACCAGTTTGAACGCCAGCTCCAGCGGGCTTTGCGCGATCAGGTCCCGATCACTGTTCCGTACTGGAACTGGGAGACAGCGCAGGAGCAGAGCGTCCCTGGTTGGCTTGAGGATGTACTGCCCACGGTGGCTATCGGAGCTGGAACGATCTCGGTCTTTCGATCTCCCCGAACCCAGGCAGATCTTGCCCAGATTCTCGCCGGCACGGCCGACCCCACCGTCCCGAGCCTTGCCACGGTGAAAAAGGCCACGACGTATATAGATTTCGCGACCGGCTTGGAAGGCGTTCACAATCTAGTTCACGACTGGGTGGGGGGTACTATGGACTCCCTTGTTACTGCATCAACAGATCCCATCTTCTGGATGCATCATGCCAACCTAGACCGGCTTTGGTGGGAATGGTACCAAGGCCCGCAGGGGCACGGGCTGGATCCGCAGCTGAGTGGCGTTGACGCCATCATGGATCCATGGCGCTACGACGAGCCGCAGACACGTGATATCGCCAACTTCAACTATTCGTATGTCTAGCCTTACGCCACGAACCCAACGGTCAGATCGTTAAGCGCCATCATTGAGTCCACCGAGCAGAAAGAGGAACGATCATGATGCCATATTCGAGCCGTCGGTGCATCCTGTCGCCGGGTGTGCTGCACCGCTTGGCACGGTCGGACGACACGGAGTTGCGCGCCGCGGCGCTGGACACGCTGGCCATTGACACCCGGTTCCGGCTGGCCCGGGCCGAGTCCGCGGCCTCGATGCTCCGGGCGCCGCAGCTGGTGACCTTCGGCCGCGCCGGCGGCCAACCCCAACGGACCATCTACGACCAGCACCACAGCACATCCCAGACCCCGGGTCAGGTTGTGCGCGCTGAAGGCCAGGCGGCGACGTCGGACGAGGCAGTCAACCAGGCCTACGACGGGCTCGGCGCGACCTACCAGTTCTACTGGACGGTATTCCAGCGGGACTCGATCGACGGCGCCGGTCAACCGCTGATGGGGTTGGTGCACTACGACCGCAACTATGACAACGCGTTCTACGATGGCGCGGGGCACATGTTCTTCGGTGACGGCGACGGTCGGATTCTCACCCAGACCACCGCCGGGCTGGATGTGATCGGCCACGAACTCACCCACGGCGTGACCCAGAACGAGGCCAACCTGGTCTATTCGGGCCAGTCCGGGGCGCTCAACGAGTCGATGTCTGACGTATTCGGCATCCAGGTCAAGCAGATGGCGCTCGGCCAGGACGTCGTCCAGTCGGACTGGCTGATCGGTGCGGACATCGTCGGGCCGGCGTTGCTTCCGGCGTTGCGGTCGATGAAGGCGCCCGGCACCGCCCACCCGGGTGACGACCAGCCCGCGGACATGGACGGCTACGTGCAGGGCGGGGATGTACACACCAACTCGGGCATTCCGAACCACGCATTCTACGTGGCGGCCACCACCCTCGGCGGGCATGCCTGGGACGCCGCCGGCCCCATCTGGTACGCCACCCTGCGCGACCCGCACCTGCGACCCACGGCCACGTTCCACGACTTCGCCATCATCTGTGTGCGGCAAGCCCAGCAGATCTATGGTCAAGGCAGCACAGAGGCCAAGGCTGTGCAGCTAGCCTGGCAGACCGTGAAGGTACTGCGGTAAACCGTCGACCTCCGGGGAGGCTTGATGCGAGTACGGGTGGTGCGGCGGGGCGGTATCGCCGGTGTGGCCCTGGAGACCACAGTCGACACATCGGAGCTCACCGACCTCGAGGCCGCGCGGGCGGACTCAGAACTCAGTGACCTTCCCTGGGGGCGCCCGGCCGCCGCCCCCCGCCATCCCGACCAGTTCTCCTATGAGCTCAGCGTGGCCGGCGACGACCGGGCGGTGGTGCTCAGCGAGGACGAAGTCCCCGCAGGCTTGCGGCCCGCGCTGGCGCTACTCACCCAGCGCGGGACGATTCGCCCGGCCTCGAGCTGAAGGGTCACGCCCCTAGATGGTTGATTCCGTGAA
>QHBY01000235.1:59071-60210 GCA_003244245.1 Pseudonocardiales bacterium | reverse complement strand
GCCGGCGCCGCCGTCGACGTGTTCCCGGTCGAGCCGAAAGGCCGCGGGGACGAGTTCGTCTCAGAGCTGCGCGGGCTGCCCAACGTCGTGCTCACCCCGCACATCGGCGGCTCCACCGAGGAGGCGCAGCAGGACATCGGGCGCTTCGTGGCGGCCAAGTTCCGAGACTTCGTGCTGGACGGATCGACAGCGATGAGCGTCAACCTGCCCGGCCTGGCGCTGCCGCAGGCCCCCGGCACCAGCCGGTTGGTGCTGATCCACCGCAACGTGCCGGGCGTGATGGCCACGGTGAACGGTGTGCTGGCCGAGCACAAGGTGAACGTCGAGGCGCAACTGCTGGGCACCCGCGGCGAGTTCGGCTACGTGGTCACCGACGTCAGCGCCAGCTACACCGACCAGATGGTCGCCGAGCTGCGCGCCCTGCCCGAGACCGTCCGGCTACGCCTGCTCTAGCGCCCGATTTCCCGGATCTTCATGGTCGGGTGCCGCCATGGCACGCACCGCGCATCAAGATCCACGTCGGCCACCGTGCTTGCAGATGTTACTCGCGAGTAATACCATTAAGTTACTGACGAGTAACCCACGACCCGGAGCGCCGATCTGCCCGGGAACGAGATCAGGGAGTGCCACGCCATGGGCCACTACAAGAGCAACGTCCGCGACATCGAGTTCAACCTGTTCGAGGTCTTCGGCACCGGCCAGGTGCTCGGCACCGGCCCGTTCTCCGATCTCGACGAGGACACCGCCCGCGGCATGCTCCGCGAGGTGGCGAAACTGGCCGAGGGCCCGCTCGCCGAATCCTTCGTCGACGCCGACCGCAATCCGCCGGTCTTCGACCCGGACACCAACTCGGTGACGCTGCCTGAATCGTTCAAGAAGTCGTTCCAGACCCTGCAGGACAGCGAGTGGTGGCGCATCGAGACGCTGCCGGAGCTCGGTGGCCAGCTCGTCCCCCGCACGATCGTCTGGTCGATCGCCGAGCAGGTGCTCGGCGCGAATCCGGCGGTGCACATGTACATGGCCGGCGCACCGTTCGCCGGCATCCTCTACGCCAACGGCAACCAGACGCAACAGAAGATGGCCCAGCGGATGTGCGAGCGCGGGTGGGGGGCGACGATGGTGCTCACCGAGCCCGACGC